>JACPWC010000085.1 GCA_016197225.1 Chloroflexota bacterium | reverse complement strand
TATCCCTGGGGCAACCAGCCGCCGGACAACACCTTGCTCAACTTCAACCTGGCTTCGGGCGATACCACCCAAGTCGGAGCGTTCCCGAACGGGGCCAGTCCTTACGGCGCGCTCGACATGTCGGGCAACGTCGTGGAGTGGGTGAGCGATTACTATTACGACTCGTACTTTGTGAAAGTGTTCAACACCGTCACGCCCACGCCCTCATTTCTCGGCGGCGTTCATGCCCTGCGCTCCAGTTCGTGGAACGACCTCTTTGCCAACATCCGCGCCGCCTCGCGCCGCTACAGCGCCACCGACACCGCCGCCTACAACCCCGGCGGCTTCCGTTGCGCCAGGTCCGACAAACCGTGACTTCGGCATAAGCACAAGGGCACAAAGACACGAAGACACAAAGAAAAATCTTGGTGTCCTGGTGCCTTCGTGTCTTCGTGTTGAAAACAGTTCAAACAGAAGGTGCGTTGGCGTCGGAGGGTGAGGCGCTGAGGCCGTTGTTGCGGATCAGCGCGCGCAGGCCGTCGTCTTTGGGGGCGTAGCGTTTGACGGCGATGTGGCGGGCGGCCAGAGTTTGCCACAAGTCGGGCGGGGTGGCCGGGTCGCGGAACGTCAACTCGAGGACAGTGGCGGCTGAGGTTTGAGAGACGGCTTCAACGGAGTCCACGCCCGGCAGGCCGCTCAGTTGGGCCACAAGTCCATCGGGCGCGGCGGCGATCTCCAGCCGGTAGACAACGCTGGCGCTGGCCTGCTGGATCAAGTCGGCGGGCGCGCCGAAAGCGCGTATCTTCCCCGCTTCCAAAATCGCAACCCGATCACAAAGCGACTCCATCTCATCCAAATCGTGCGTGGTCAACACCACCGTCTTGCCTTGTCGCTCGACAAGATCGCGGCGCAGAAGCGTTCGCACGCTTTCGGCGGTGACCACGTCCATGCCTTTGGTCGGCTCGTCGAGGAAGAGGAGGGGCGGGTTGTGGAGCAGGGCGCGGGCCACGTTGAGCTTCTGCCTCATGCCGGTGGAGTAACTTTGAAAGTAAGCGTCGGCGGCGTTGCCGAGGCCGAAGAGGTCGAGCAGTTCGGCGGCGCGTTGCTTTGCTTGTGAGCGCGGAATGTTTTGCAGGGCGGCGAAGAATTCCAAATTTTGCCGCCCGGTGAGGCGGCCATAAAATGAGTTTTCGTTGGCGAACACCAGGCCGAAGTTCTCGCGCGCTTTGTCGGCCTGGCGCAAAACGTCGTGACCCATCACTGTTGCCCGGCCACTGGTGGGGATGATAAGCGTAGTGAGGATGCGAATGAGGGTGCTCTTGCCGGCGCCGTTCGGGCCGAACAGGCCGAAGAACTCGCCGCGCTCCACCGAGAGCGTGACCTCGCTTAAGGCCTGAACCGGCCCGCGTGGCGAAGGAAAGTCGTGGGCGAGCGAGTCGGTGGAAAGAGCGTTCATCAGTGGCTAGTGAACAGTGAGCAGTGAACAGTGAGTAGTGAGCAGCAAGTTGACTGTTCACTGTCTACTGCTAATTGTTCACTGTCTTTTCCATCACCAGCCCGTCTTCGCCGCCGGAGTAATAGCCGTGCCAGACGCTCACTCGCTGGTAGCCAACCTGACGGTAGAGGGCAATGGCGGCCTGGTTGGACAAACGGACGGTGAGGCGGACTCTCGGCTGGCCCAGCACCGATTCGCAGGCGGCCAGCAAAGCGCCGCCGATTCCGCGCCGCTGGTAATTGGGGAGAACGCCGAGGGTGGCCACCCAGCCCATTCTTTCCCAGGGTTGGCGGTCGCCAATGACCAGCCCGACGAGTTGATCATCGGCGACGGCTTTGAGACGAACGGTGTTCGGGAAGAGCAGGGCGAAGAACAGTTCGAGGGTGCCCCAGCCTTCCGGCCCGAAGCAGACTCTTTCGAGCGCCCGAGCCTGGTTCAGGTCGCGGAAGGTAGCGGGCAGGATGACGGCCGGGACGACCGACGATGGACTACTGACCACTTGAGACGGGCGAGGTCTGTCATCCGCCGTCAATCGTCTGCCGTCAGCGGTCATCACTTTTCCTTGTTAACGAATCCGCTCAACAGACTCGTAAATTCCATTGGAAAGATGTACTTGGTGGACGGGCTGGCGCCGATGCTCTTGAGCGCTTCGAGATACTGGAGCGACATGGTTTTGCCGTCTACAGTCTGGGCGACCTGGAAGATTTTGTCCAACGCCGACGAGAAACCCTCGGCGCGCAGGAGTTGGGCCTGCTTGTCGCCCTCGGCGCGCAGGATGTTGGACTGCCGCTCGCCTTCGGCCTGCAAGATGGCGGCCTGCTTGGTGCCCTCGGCCCGGTTGACGGCGGCTTCCTTGTCGCCAGTGGACTCGGTGACGAGGGCGCGGCGGGTGCGCTCGGCCGAAAGCTGGCGATTCATCGCATCCTGCACGTCACGCGGCGGGATGATTTCGCGGATTTCGACGTTGGTGACTTTGACGCCCCAGCGCTCGGTGATCTCGTCCAGCTTGACGCGCAGGGTGGTGTTGATGTGCTCACGTTGCGAGAGCACTTCGTCGAGGGCGATGCCGCCGATGACAGAGCGCAGGGTGGTGGTGGCGATGCCTTGTGCGGCCAGCTCAAAGTTACCAACCTGGATCACGCTCGCCGCCGGGTCAATGACTTTGTAATACCACAGAAAGTCAATCGAGATCGGCGCGTTGTCTTTGGTGATACTCGTCTGGTGTGGCACTTCGCGCACCTGCTCGCGCAAGTCCACGCTGATGGCCCTGTCGATGAAAGGAATCAAGAACACGAGTTTTGGCCCTTTGGTGCCGATAGAGCCTCCTAAGCGGAAGACAACCAGCCGCTGGTATTCGGGCACGATGCGGATGGCGTTGCCGGCCACGACGGCTACGATAACGAACACAAACAGACCGATACATCCGATTGTTACGAGAGTTGCTAAAGCTTCTGGCATTTTGAGAAACCTCCTTCAAGGTTTGTATAGAGAGTTTATTGTCTCAGGCATTTTAGCCTGTTTTGACACGAACGACTTTAAGTCTTAGTCCCAACCGTTGAACGACCTGCACCTTAGTTCCGGCTGGAATTAACTCGTCGGCTTGGGCCGTCCACAATTCGTTGCCCACTTGCACCGAGCCTTCGGCAAAAACGTCGGTCTTGGCTTCACCTTGCGCGCCGACCACGGCATCCGGATTCTGGAAGGGCGGGCGGTTGCGCACGGCCCAGGCTTTGCTGAGGGCAAAACTAAAAAAGGCGGCGGTGCCGAGCACGGTGAAGCTGATCAGCCATAGCGACACCCCGGCAGTGGCAACGTCGGCGCGAAACAGGAACAACGATCCAGCGCCCAGAGTCAACCCACCGGAGATCATGAACGCGCCGTGGCTGGGCCACTTGAGTTCGAGCAGGAAGAGAATGACCGAAAGCAGGATCAGGGCCAGGCCGACGATGTTGACCGGCATGCGAGCCAGCCCCAACAGGGCCAGGCCCAGGCAGAGCACTGCCGCCGATTCGGGCAAGCCGGTTCCGGGCGTGACAAAGGCCACGACTGTTGACCACAACCCGGCGATGAGCAGAAGGTAAACAATGTTAGGGTTGGTGAGAAGTTGCCAGAGGATGTCCAGGAATTGCATGGTAATTTCCCAGACCTGTCAGGTCTTGGGTGCTTATTGTTGCAAGCCGCACTCCACCAGACCTGACAGGTCTTGTCTCGATCAGCCGCGCGGGCGCGGGTCTTTCGATTTCTTTTCTTCGATGAGCCGGGCCAGTTGTGGCATGTCGGCGTCGTCGGGGGCTTGCCGCCTGGCTTCAGCCAGGGCGCCGAGGGCGCGCTGGTAGTAGCCGATCTGGGCGTAGCCAACGGCCAGGTCTTTATAAAAATCGGCGCGGAGCGGCATGGCCCCCACAGCCAGCCGCCAGTGCCGCACCGCCAAAGCCCACATGCCCTTCTGCCGGTAAAGGTGGCCGAGGCGGTTGAACTCAATGCCGCCTTTGGTGTGCGGCTGGGGCAGGCACAGCAGGCGCTCTTCGTTGACGGCAAAGTCGCGATCGGTGGCGAAGACCAGGGCCAGGGTGACTAGAGCGAAGAGGATGTCGAGCACGGCGATGACCGGCCCGGTGAATTTGTTGAACCAGCGAAAGACCGTCCACACCATGTCGGCGATCATAGCGCCGACGGTGACGTAATAGGCCAGGGTGATCTTCCAGAGCAGAGCCAGGATGAGGGCGGTAAAAAGCACAATGCGGATGCCGGCGGCCCACATCAGAATTGGCGGCCAGCCCGTTGCCCAACTCAGATAGTCGCCAAACAAGTCTTGCAAATGAACAGTGTCGTACACGTATTGAATGAGACCGTTGCGCCCCTGAAAGCTGACGATCACCACCACGATGCCTTCAATCATGGCGACCCCGGTTTGCAGAATGAGCGAGAAGGCGACGGTGCGAATGGAGGCCGAGACTTTTTTGGTGTAGGCGCGTTTGCTCATGAGGTTGCGCCCGCATTCGGGGCAGCGCCTCAGGTCGCGATCGGCGGGCGCGCCGCAGTAAACGCATTGATAAGGGTCGTCGAGCGCGCCTTCAACATCCACCGGTGAGACCGGGGCATAGCCGCCGTTTGCCGGGGGAGGCGGGGTGGGTTGGGAGGCTTTTATTTTCTCGGAGAGCGGAGCGGTCTTGCGCTCCGGCACTTTTTCGGTGACGGCCCGACTGCTCAACCATTTGAGGTTAGCCTGGGCGGTGGCGTTGTTGGGGTTGAGGGCCAGCGTGTTTTCCAGAGCGGTGATCTTGTCTTCGGTTTTGTCCACGGCCATGCTCAACCAGAACCAGGCCTGTTCGTTGTTCTCATCGGCGTTGACGACTTGCATCAACAACTTGGCGGCGCGCGTCTTTTGGCCGCGCTTCACCGAAGCAATGCCTTCCTGTAACAGGCGTTCGATCTCAACCGGAGACATGGGTAGCCGCTGAGGCGTTGCGTGATGAGCCGTGATTAAGGCGCTTCCCGGATCGTGTTTCGGCCTTCGTTCTTGGCAAGATACAGCGCCGAGTCGGCGCGGGCGATGAGGGCGTTGGCGTCACGGTCACGTTTAGGCTCGTAAGTGGCAATGCCTATGCTGACGGTGAGCGGCCAGGGCACGCCCGGAAAGTTGAAACAGGACACAGTGACCCGCAGGCGTTCGCTCACCGAGCTGGCGGCCAAGAGCGGCGTGTTGGGGCAAATGACCAGAAATTCCTCGCCGCCGTACCGGCAAACCGCGTCGGCCTGACGGGCCTGGTTGCGCAAAATCCCGGCCAATTCTTTGAGAACGTCGTTGCCCACCAGGTGGCCGTGCGTGTCATTCACTTTCTTGAAGTGATCAATATCAATCATTAAAATGGAGAGCGGTTCGCCGTAACGGGCCGAGTGCGGCAGGGCTTGTGACAAATACTCGTTCACGAAGCGCGGGTTCTTCAACTCGGTCAGGCTGTCTATCATCGCCAGATCGGTCAGTTCGGCGTTGGCCCGGCGCAAATCGTCTTGCGCGCTCTTGAGCCGCAGAGCCGAGCGCACCCGGGCTTCCAACTCCAGCGCCCGGAAGGGTTTGGTGATGTAATCCACCGCGCCCAGGTTGAGGCCGTGGCTCAGGTTCTCGGTCTGCGACATGGCTGTCACAAACACAATGGGGATGCTTTTGGTCAGGTCGCTCTTTTGCAATTGCTCGGCCATGGCAAAGCCGTCCATGCCGGGCATCATCACATCTGAGATAATCAGGTCGGGCAACCATTCGAGGATGACCGACAAAGCCTGCCGCCCATCAATGACGTGGCGCAAGGAGTGGCCCTGCTTGCTCAGGATGAGCTTGATCATTTGGGCGATAGCCTGATCATCTTCGACGACGAGGATGGACGCCATGATTTGAGTATAACATAGGCTTGAAAAACAGATATGGCGTTTCTGTTGCTGAAACGCGAACGATTGTGTACACTTGACAATCTACAGAACCGACATCTTTCAGCGGAGCGTTACCAGTTCTTTCCAGATACTCTGGACACGAAAACGTTAGAGACTGTTTTAAAACTGCTCTCCGACCGGGTCCTCGCGGTTGCCGGTTGCTCGCGTCTCTGGCCTCGCCGGTAAATTGCCACACCGTGGCTCCACTGCCTGCACTCGTCAATATCTCGCCATACGGCTCATAACTCCTTGCCAACGTCACCTCTCCACTCACATCCGCCAACTGCCTCACACTCCAGAGCGCATCACCCAGGTGATACACAAACTCCCCCGGCTGTTCGTCGTCACCCCGTTCACGGTTTGTGAGACTCGGTCGCCCAAGCCGTTGTACTGATAACTATTCACTGTTGACTGGTTACTGACGCTCGTCAGCCTGTTCGCGTTGTCATACGTGTAAGTAGTGGTGACGGGCAGGCAGGGCGAAGCGCCCAGGCAGGCGATTTGGCTCAGGCGATTTCCCACCGGGTCGTAGGCGAACTCGAAGTAACTGCCGTCGCTGTAGTCTGCTCTCTTGAGGCGATACAGCGGGTCGTAGGTGTAGGTGATGGTCGTGGTCGTCGTTGGCTGGGTTGGAACTGCACCAATGTAGCTCTGCCGCCGGGACTCGAAGGGTCGTGCCGCTCTCGGTGAGCTTGGCTTGGTTGTCGCTGCAAAACAGCACGGATTTCCAGAATTAGCGGATCGCGATCCGAACATTCCGAAAATCCGTGCTCTCCTGTCACCGAAAAGAGCGAGGCCCTCAGTGGCCTCTCACGGCACCTGCTCAACAAACTTACTGGCAAAATTAATAGGCCGGATTTCGCTGATCTTGCCCGTCACTTCGGTGTTGAAGAAGGCCTGGGTGGGGACACCGATGAGTTCGCCCTGGGCGTTGACGGCCATGCCGCCGGAGTTGCCGGGGTTGATCTCGGCGTCGGTCTTGATCCAGCCGCGCTCCAGGTTGAGGTGCTCGTCGAGCAGAAAGCCGGAGACCGTGCCGCGCGTGAACGTGGGAGTGTCGCCGCCGAGGCCGGGGAAGCCCATGATGGCAATCGGGTCGCCGATCTTCAAATCATCCGAGTTGCCGATGGGTAAAAAGGGAAATTTCAAACCGGCGGGTAGCCCGTCGCCAGAGTCGGTAGCAAAAACATGAAGCAGGGCCAGGTCCAAGTCTTTGTCATCCATGACGATCTCACTGCGGTAAAAAGAATCGGGCGCCTGGTCAGGGCCGGCCCAGTTGAGGCCGATCAGCGCCCAGCCTTCGTCGTTGTAATAGTTGCCGGTGTCGGGGTCGCCGACGACGTGAAAGTTGGTGAGCACGTAACCTTCGGCGCTCAATAAACTGCCGGAGCCGGTGGAGGCGTCTTGAGTTGTATTGGGATCGCCAACCGGCACGACGATTTGAACCAGGGCGCGCAGGGCGCGTTGTTCGGCAGTGGCTTGCTGGGTGGCGGCCAGCGGCGCGTTGCTATCTACAACGACCGTTGCTTGAGCCAGCGACGGCGTAGGTGTGGGCGCAATAAAGTCGCGGTAGCCAATGTAAGCCAGCACGCCCACGATGAGCACGCCCAGGCCGACGACAGTAAAGGTGAGCAGGCCGCCGCCCAGCAATAATCCCCAACTAAACCAGAACCCTCGACTAAGCCAGCCTTGTTGTTTGGGTTGCGGTGCAGCGTCAAGATTGGGCAAGGGCTTGGAATTCACCCGCAGGCGAAAGACGGTGTTGCCCATCAAAATCTTGTCGCCGTGCTTGAGCAGAGTGGGTGTGGTGATGCGTTTGCCGTTGACCCAGGTTCCGTTGCGGCTGGTGAGGTCGTGGATGACGGCTTGACCGGCGACAATTTCGATGCGGGCATGTTGTTGCGAGGCGCTGGAGTCGCCTGTCAGCACCAGATCGTTGTCGTCGCCCCGCCCCACCCGAAGCGTGTGGTTGAGGCCAAACTCGGCCTTGTCGCCGCGCACCAGCATCATCGGTTCGGACGATTGCCAGTTCATGGTCATGCCGCCCGCCGGGCTGGCGGATGGGGATGAGGCCGGCGGCGCATCCGAGGCTGAGTCGGCAGGCACGCCGGTGGCGGCAAAGAAGATCATCGTCGTGCCGCTGATGCGGATCAGGTCGCCGTCGCGCAGTTCAGTTGGCTCGGCCAGGCGCTGGTCGTTGACCCAGGTTCCGTTACTACTGCCCAGGTCGCGCAAGATGACGCGCTCACCCAGGACTTCAATGGCCGCATGTTTGCGCGAGGCGCCGCCGTCGTCGAGCTTGACGGCGTTTTCGATGGCGCGGCCAATCGTCATCTGGCCGCTCAAGGCGTACTCCTGACCGTTGGGCATGGCAAGGCGAGGCGGGGTGTAGTTGCTCATGAGTTGAATTATACCTGTCTGTCACTGAGGATAAGCTTTTCAAGTAAAATGCCAGTCGTCATGTCCCTGTTCAAGCTTCGACCCATTCATCTGGTGGTGGCCGCCACGCTGGTGGGCGTCTTTTTGCGGTTCTATCACCTTTCCAGCCACGCGCCCGAAGCCTGGTTCGACGAAATCTGGTTTGCTATGCGCGCCCGCGAGATGCTGGCCGCGCCGCAGTTCGTCGTATTTTATCGCACGTCGTGGGGCGGCGGCAATGCGCTAATGGTCTACCTCACCGCCGCCGTCCAGTGGCTGGGCTTCACCGGCCTCTCCTCGTCGCGCATCGCCTCGGCCGCGCTGGGAGCCGTCTCGGTGCCGCTGGCCTTTGCCTGCTTTGATGAAGTGTTACGTGGAAGCGGTTTTCAAAGTGGGAGCGTGCGAAGCGTGCAACCGCGATTACGCCGTTGGATCGCCGCCCTGGCCGCCTTCATCTTATCGTACTTGATCTACTGGGTGGTCGTCAGCCGGGTGGGAACCGAACCCAGCCTGGCCCCCGCCGCCACCCTCTTCTGCGTCTGGCAACTCAAGCGTGCCAGGAGGCTTATCGAAGAATCCACCACCAAGACACAAAGACAGGAAGCTCCACAAAGAAATCTTGGTGGAACTTCGCGCCGCGCCTTCGTGGTGAATCCGAGTTTGAACTTCGCTCTGGCCGGAGTCGTGGCCGGCCTTGCCCAGTACAACGGCCCGCACGCCCGCTTCATTTTGCCCCTGGTTGGACTCATCGGCTTGCACGATCTCTTTCTCATTCCTGCTCCCCTGCGGCGCAACTATATCGTCGGCCTGAGCCTCGCCGCCCTCGCCGGCCTCGTCGTCGTCGCCCCGCTTGCGCTCTTCTTCATTCAGGAGCCGCACTGGCTGGTGGCCCGCGCCCGCGAAGCCACTGCCCGATCCTTCACTCAGCAAGGCGCGCTTTGGGAGAACATTAAAGCCTCACTGATCGCCTACAACTTCACCGGCAGTCTGGATTCGCTCACCAACTATCCCGGCCTGCCCGTGTTCGATCCCATTCAATCCATTGGCTTCTTCGTCGGCCACGGCTGGGTGCTGTGGAACTTGCGGCGGTCGGCGGTTGCCCGCGAACTCTTGGGCTGGGAGATTCTGATGACGCTTCCCAGCCTGATTGCCAATGACGCTCCGAGCTTTCAGCGCATGATCGGCTATGGCGCGCCGGGGGCGGCAGTGGTGGCGGTGGGATGGGTGGTCTTATGGCAATGGTTTGGCCCTCACCCCCGGCGCTTGGGTGTTTGGAATTTGGGATTCGCGCGCTGTTGGCGGGCTGTGCCTGGGATTTTGGCCTTTGGGATTTTCGCCAGCTTCGCGTATCAATCTTATATGTTCCTCGTCAAATTCCCCAGACTCTCGGTTCTGCCGAAGGCCTACCTGGCTGTGCCGGTGAACACAGCGCGGGAACTGATCAAACGCGCCGAGGCCGGAGAGCGGGTCTTTGTCTCGCGCAACCCGGAAGACGACGATGTGATCTCGTTCGAGTATCTTTTTCCCGGCACGCCCGTCAAACGCCTCGATTTCCGGCAATGTCTCCCCTTCAGTGACGGTCGCCCGGCGCGTTCCAACTATCTGGTGCTCACCAAGCGCGACGCCCAGACCGTGCCCATCCTGTATCAAACGTATCCAACGGCCAGCATTGAGGTCGAGTCGATGTGGCAGGATAGCGGCTCGTGGGTGGAAGTGCCAGCGGGCATTTCAGGGCCACGGCCACCCAACCCCGGCCACGCTTCCTTTGATCCGGGCCTGACGTTCGTCGGCTACGAGTGGTCGGGCGGAACGGTGCAAGCCGGGCAGAGTTTGTTCATCACCCTGTGGTGGAAAGTGGAAGCCGACATGACCGCCGATTACACTTCTTTCGTTCACGTCGGCACAGGGTTGGACGGAACCACCGTCGTGGCCCAGCGCGACGGCCAACCCTGCCAGGGCCTTTTCACTACCTCGCAGTGGCGGGCCGGCGATCTCGTCCGCGACTCGTTCGCCATCACCTTTCCGCCTGATGTCCTGCCCGGCGACTACCCGCTCGTCACCGGCTGGTACACCTTCCCCAGCTTCACCCGCCTCTCACTGCGTGAGGCCGACCATGCGCTTCCAGACAATCGGGCTATAATCGGCGTTGTTACAGTGAGAAAGTAAACAGCAAGCAGTGAACAGTAAACTGTGACTACTGTTCACTACCAACTTTTCACTGCTCACTGCTCACCACACCCTGGCTCTCAGCGGAGACTTCATGCGCCCACTCACCCTCGCCGACATCTTCGACACTAAAGCTCTTAACAACGCCCAAGTCTCGCCCGATGGCAAGCAGGTTGCCTTCGTGGTGGCCGACGCTTACAAAGAAGGAACGGCGCAAATCTGGATGGCGAGCGTAGCGAGTAGCGACGGGAGCGACTGCCGCGCGTTCACCGGCGGCAAGCACGACCGCCACCCGCGCTGGTCGCCCGACGGCGACTGGCTGGCCTTTCTTTCGGATCGCCAAAACGACGATGGGCGTAACGAATTGTTCGTCATCTCGCGGCATGGCGGCGAGGCCCGGCGCGTTTTCGAAGCCAAAAGCAGTGTGGGCGGCGACGGGCGCGGCGAGTTGTTCGCCTGGTCGCCCGACGGCAAAACCATTGCCTGCCTCATGGAAGACCCCGAAACCGAAGAAGAAAAGAAACTGAAAGACGAGAAGATCGATCCTCTCTTGTTCGAGCGCGATCACAAGTTTATGCGGGTCTGGGTGGCCGACGTGACGAGTGGGGAGCTTCGGTGTGTCACGACAGAGCCGGCTCAGGTATGGGAGTTTAGCTGGTCGGCTGACGGCTCGCAGTTTGGCCTCATCGTCTCCGACGAGCCTTACGAGTGGTCGTGGTATCACTGCAAGCTGGCGACCGTTCCCGCCGCTGGCGGCTCCATCAACATCATTTACGATCCGTCGCCCCGCCAGGCCGCCCTGCCCCGCTGGTCGCCCGATGGCACACAACTTGCATTTCTGCAAAGCATCTGGAGTGATCGCGGCTCGGTGGGCGGCGACTTGAACTTGATTCCTGCCGGGGCTTCAGGCGGCGTCGCCCGAAGCCTGACTACCGAACACCCGGCCAGCGTGACCTGGATGGCCTGGATGCCGGACGGGGGAAGTTTGATCACGCTCGCCACAGCAAAAGACGGCGTGACCGTCGAAGAATGGGAAGCCGGATCGGGCGCGAGCCGAAAGTTGTGGGCCGGGCCGGCCTCCATCGCCGACCCGTTCTGGAACACCTTCAGCCACGACCGGGCTTTTCGCTCACTGGCCTTTGCCCGCGAGTCGGCAGACTCACCGCGCCAAATCTGGCTTGCCCGGCGCGACCACGACTCGCTGACCTGGACACAGCTCACCCACTTCCACGCCGACAAGGCCGAAGCCACGCCGGTGCAGTCGCGAAGCATCACCTGGACGGGCGCGGACGGTTGGGAGATGCAGGGTTTCCTGCTCTTGCCGGACGGCTATGAAGCGGGAAAAAGTTATCCGCTGTTCACCTGGGTTCACGGCGGGCCAACGTCGTTGTTCACTCACCGATACTGGAGCGCGATGCCACAAGCGCACTTCGCCGCCCGAGGCATTGCCGTGTTCCTGCCCAACCCGCGTGGCAGTACCGGGCGCGGATTGAAATTTGCCGAGGCCAACGTGGGCGACATGGGCGGCCAGGACTTTCACGACATCATGGCCGGAATCGAATCGCTCATCCAACAAGGGTTGGCCGACCCTGATAAACTGGCGATTGGCGGCTGGAGTTACGGCGGCTTTATGACCGCCTGGGCGGTGACCCAGACCGACCGTTTCAAGGCGGCGGTGATGGGCGCTGGAATCGTGAACTGGCTGAGCTTTCACGGAACCAGCAAGTTGTGCGAGTGGGATCGCATTCACTACAACACTGATCCTTACGAACCGCGCTCCAAGTTTGAGCAGTTCTCGGCCATCAACCTCGTGGGCCGGGTGCGCACGCCAACGCTGATCGTGCATGGCGAGAAGGATCGCGACGTGCCGGTTTCGCAGGGCTACGAATTTTTTCGCGCCCTCAAGCAACACGGCGTGCCGACCGAGCTGAGGGTCTACCCGCGCCAGGCGCACGGCTTCAGCGAGAAGGCCCACCAGCGCGACTGGGTGGAGTATGCGGCCAAGTGGCTGGAGAGGTGGCTGGGGCTGGAGGTTGGAGGCTAGAAGTTGGGGGTTGGAAGTTGGAGATTTAACTTTCGCGTGGAGGCTTCAATATGAATCGCAGGCAAACGCTCCTTATTTCTTTTGTTGCCCTCATCATGACAACCCTGGCCTGTAGCGCGCCCGGCGCAACCGGCCAGGCGGGCGATCTCACCGCCACATTTTCCGCCGCCCTCACTCAGGCCTTCGGCACGGCCCAGGCCAAAGCCTCCGGCACACCCCTTGCCAACGTCACCGTGCCCGGCATTGTCACCTCCACCCTGCCCGGAATCGTCACCGCCACCTCAGCCGTCCTCATTCCCACCGCCACGCCCACGCCGATTCCCAGCCCCACCACCTGCGCCGACAACGCCAAGTTCGTCACCGACGTAACCATTCCCGACGGCACGATCTTCAACACGCCCACCACGTTCACCAAGACCTGGCGCTTGCAAAACACCGGAACCTGCACCTGGAACACGGCCTACACATTGCGCTACGTCGGCGGCTCGCAACTCGACGGGCCGAACACAGTCGCCTTCACTGTCTCGGTCGTCCCCGGCGGCACGATGGACCTCTCAGTCAATCTCAAATCGCCTGCCGCCACCGGAACCTACACCGGCAAGTGGCGGCTGGCCGACGCCGCCGGAAATGTGTTCGGCACCAACGGTCAGCCCATCACCGTCATCATCGTCGTGCCTGGCACGCCCACTCCCACAGCAACCAACACGGCGACTGCCACCAGCACAGCGACGGCTACCGCAACCGCTACCGCAACCGTTACTGCGACGGCTACCGCGACCTTCACCACCACGCCGCTCGGGGCCGCCGCCAGCGACTTCGCCGGAAACTGGTACAACAACGACCCGGCCACCAGCGGCGTCACCCAGTTGGTGATCAGCGCCACCTCGTCGAATCAGATCATGGTGAGCGGCTGGGGGCGGTGTACCCCGACCGATTGCGTTTGGGGAACCGGCTCTGGAACCATTCTCAACAATTCAATCACCATTGTCAACTTCTCCACCGCGCCCGGCGTCACCCTGGTGCTCACCATCCCGTCGCCCGGAATCCTGCGCGCCCTTTACAACGGCACCTTCACTTACGACTTTCACATCGGCCCGGTCGCCGCCGACTGGGTTGGCACGTGGGCAAACGCCAACGCCGCCACCACCAATATCACCCGGATCATCATCACCAGCGCCGGCGGCCAGTTGACCCTGCATCCGTTTGGCAAGTGCACGCCCATTGATTGTGACTGGGGCACACAGACGTTTGCCTATGCCAACCCGCTTGTCACCTCAGGCTTCCCCCACGCTCTGGTCCTCACCTTCATCAAAGCCAACGAGATGCGGGTGCAGGACACCACCAACAGCATCACCGAAGATTTCAGGCGGTGAACTTAGACTTCCGAAGCGCCAAACACCGGCGAGACTTCGGAAGTCTGATGTGCGGAAGCTACGGCACCGAAATCTCAAAATCGTCGAAGCCAATCGTCACCGCCCGGCCATCCAACACAAAGCCGACGGCCCCGGAGTCGTAGGGGATGTCGGTGACGGTGTTCACCTTGGTGTCGTTGATGTACAAATCCATGGCCGAGCCGCTGTCGTAAGACACGGCCCGCAGGGTGTTGATCTTGGAGCCGCCGCGAATACTCCCCTCGAAGGACTCGGCCACCAGATACCATTTGCCGTCCGTGTTGCGCTCCCAGATTCGGAAGAACTGGTCGTAGACGCTTAAGCCAAAGTAGAGCAGGTAGTCGCCCTCGTGGGCAAAACCGTCGCCGTCGTTGTCAATAAAGCGCAAAATCAAACCGAAGAGGCGGCTACTCACACCGTCCACGTAGGCCACGTCCACTTTCATATCGTACTCGCTGACGTAGCCGCAGGCAATGCAAAGAGTGAAGCAACCAAAAGGTGTGCTGTCGTCAATGTCGGAGCATTCGTCGAACGGCCCAAGATAGAAGACGCCGTTGGCGATCCCGGCCCGGTCGGGGATGGTTGTCCAGGCGCCGGTATCTTCGGTGAAATCGTCGAAGCCGCCAGTGAAAGCTTCCGGTTCAGGCACGGGCGTGTCGGTGGGCAGGGCCGGGATTTCGGTGGGAGCGACGATAGGCGGCTTGGTGGGTGGCGGCGCATCCGTTGGAAGCGGCTCGTCGGTGGGCGGCGGTTCCTGGGTGGGTGTGGTTCCACCCAGCCCGCCGCAGGTGCAGGCCAGGGCCAATAACGTCACAAACGATACGACTGGCACGAGAATTCTTTTCAGTTTATAGCTCATCGTATTATCCCTTTCATGGTCAAATCAGTGGTGGTTGGTGCGCCAATTATATAGTAGCGGGCAGTTTTCCAAAACCTCATATCAATAGTAAAATCGGCCTTATGACCATCAACGTTCTGATCGCCGATCCCAACACGGCGTTCGCCACCATGATCCAGCAAGTGCTCGAAGAGACCACCCGGTTCAAGGTGACGGTCGTCGGCTCCGGCGCAGACGCGGTCAACGCCTTCAGCAAGGGCGATTATGATCTGGCGGTGATGGAGGCCATGCTGGAGGACTTCTCGCTTCGGGATATTGTGGCCGTGCTTCGCGCCCGGCAGTCGTCCCTGCCCATCATGGTCATCCAGGCGCCCGGTGTAGACGCCGCCGGGCTGGACTTGCAGGGTCTCCTCACTCGCCCCTTTTATATTCCTGAACTTCAGGGATTAATTGAAGATGCCCTGCGGCAACCCGTGAACGGCATAACGCCCAGGCCGCGCCCCAAGACCGGCCCCCTGCCGCCGATGGGTGGGGGACAAGAGTCGGCGGCCCCGGCGGCGCCCAACATCGCGCCCACGCCCATCACCCGCCGGGCCAGCCCGCCCCCGCCCGCGCCCGCCTGGCTGGACGATGTGAGTCGGGCCGCCCAGTATCTCACCAGCCTCACCCTCGAATCATCTGCCGCCGCCGCCCTGCTCATGCGCGGCCGGCAACTCATTGCCTACGCCGGGCAGTTCGATCAGGAACGGGCCGAGGAACTCTCGCGTATTGTGGCCGACTACTGGGCTAAAGACGCCAGCCCCGGGCAGGCGGCCCAGGCGCGCTTCATCCGCCTCTCCAGCGGGGCCGATTATCTTGTCTACTCGACCATGGCCGCCGCCGAGGTGGTGCTTTCGATGGCCTTTCAGGCCGAGACGCCGCTGAGCATGATCCGCAAACAGGCCAAGCGCGCCACCGAGGCGTTGTTTAAATCGCCCGGCTCTGAGGAGGCGACGCCGGTCGTGGAAACAGAACAGATTGAACCGGCCCGACGCGCGCGGCCTCCGGCCATCAGCCCGGTTCCGGAATGGGCGACCGCCGCCTCGACCCTGCCCCCGCCGCCTCAGCCCACCCCCGACTCCACCCGAAGCGTCGCCTCTCGTTTTACCTCGTCGCCCACCGTTGACGCCTTTGCCCTGCAACCTGTTCCATTCCCGGATGTGCGCCGCACGCCGCACGGACTGTTCGCCCTCTCTTACACCTTCCTCTTCATTCCCAAACTGCCAAGCATTCAGCTTACGGACGAGCTTAAAGAACAGCTTGAAGACACGATCAAGCGCCAGGCCGCCGCCCACGACTGGCGGGTGGCCTCACTCTCAGTTGAAGCAACTCACGTCGAAGTCAGCCTGGATTGCGCGCCGTCCGAGTCACCCGAGGGCGTGATCAAAACCATCATCGAGCGCACGTCCGAGAAGGTGCTGGCCGAGTTCCCGCGCCTGGCCGAGGAGCACGCCCGCCGCCCCGGCAGTTTGTGGGCTGGCGGTTATTACGTGGTGGTGCCGGGCCGCAAACTTTCGGCGGAAGAGATCAAGCGGTTTATTGATTATCAGCGCAAAGAGCAAAGCGGGAAGTGATGAGGGGAAGAACGTTGCGGTGATAATTGGACAGGAGCATCAACCCTTGCATGAACATTATATGTGGCGTCGCTTGTGTTCTGTACCTGCCTCTGATAAGATGACACGGCATGTACTTTGAGAGTAACTACTCACGGGCTTCTATTAGAACGCTGATAAACGCTGATAAAACGCTGATCGTCGCTGATTTTTTTCAAAAATATCTGCGCGCTTCGCGTCTGCGGGAATCTGCGTTCCAATTTCCTGTCTGGTGACAGGCGTTCCGAGTCCGCCAACCTTTTCCCCTTCAACATTCCTCGCATCCAATAAAGTCTTTTGAACAACCCGGAGCTTTACCTGAAACATCTCTAAATTCCGTCCGTCGCCTTTCGTCTTCGTTCGAGCAAGGAGGCATGAAATGATCAACCCCTGGCCTGCTGAGATGATCAATCAAGAAACATTCATTGCCGCATTGCAGGCCATCGCCGTGCCGCAAGGCATGATTGATAAAGTCGCCCCGGTGGAGGAAGCTGAACTTCCGGCCCCCATCAATCCCCGGTTGAGGGAGACATTCATAAAAGCCCTGGCCACGCCTGAACAGCGCCAGACATTAGCCAAAGCCGCCGGTTGCGGTTATCAAAAGCTGACCGATTGGGTGATCCGATCTGACCTGATGCGTGTTGAGAATATCAGCGCCGGAACTGCCAAACTTCTGGCGAAGGCCGGCGTGAAGGGAGTGCGCGACCTGGCGGCCTGCGCCGAGCATGTTCAACGGCTCAAGAAGCTGGAAAGAGATTTGAACGGTCGCCTGACAGAGTCACAGCTAAGAAATTTCGCGGCGGCGGCCCGGCAATTAGACATGCTGACCGTCACCGACGTGTCAGTCATTCTTGTTGTCAAAGGCGCCGGCCTGCAAAAGCCGGATGAGACGTTGGATGTCTTCGTCAACGGCTTTTGGCCGGCCATCAAGGCGGTAGATCCAAAGGCCGCCCTTTCAAAGCGCCGGGACATCTTCCCCTCAGATTATCGCTCCTCTGTTTACGACAAAGAGCCGAACAATCAGGTTACCGAAGTTAGCAGTGGCGAGCGCCGCATCTGGATCAAGGAGCCGAACTGGGAGGCCGCCATTGTCCCCGACAGCCCGCTCAAGGCGCTGGTCAAAGAGTGGCGCATGGCGACTTATGCCTTCGGCAGCAGTATCCACAATCTGTTCAAGGTCGATTCACAGCACCCGCCTCGCGAATTCCACCAGTTCTACATCTCGTTCTTTTTGATGTACTGGCTGGTCTTCTGGCACATCTCGATGGCCTTGTTCGGCACCCGGTTGATGAGATGGGCAACAAGCTTGTTTTCAGCGCAAGACGGCCTGGACGTGTTCAAACGTTGGCTGATGGCCGGAACCATTGCCATCATCTTCCTGGCCGTCCTGCCGGCCATCGAAACCATGCGCCGGATGCGGGAGTATCCCAAAGACAAACGGATCGGGTCGTTGCCTGGCATGTGGAGTTGGGTGATGCTGGTGCTGACGGCTGTCTTCGTCTGGAATCCGGGCAGTTACATTCTGAGCCTGCTGTTCCTGGCCACACTCCAACTGGCGCTGTTGCGGGCCAGAGCGTTGGCCTGGCCGTGCCGGGAGTTTAACAACAGCGACTCAGCCATTGAAGATTATTATCAGGTGGACGATGGAACGGGGAAGGCAAAGATTCACAAGCTGACCACGAACCAGCGGCCCCGGCTGGACATTCTTGTTTATCGTTACATTATCGTGTTGAGCCTGCCCATCAGTTTCCTGGCGCTCACGGTCGCCCGCCTCTTGAAATGGACGCGCGTCCTGGGCGGCCTCGGCGACGCCATCGAGAGCGCCGCAAGCACGTTGTTGAGCGGGGTGATGGGCGACGTGGCGACTTACGCCACCGACCCGGCCCAGGCGCACCGGGTGCGCAGTGTTGTTGAAGCCGATTATAAATTCTTCCACGACCGGCCTGAAGTATCACACATTCATGTCTTTGCCCATTCACAGGGAACGCCCATCACCTTCGAGATGTTGTTCCACCATTTGCCGGGCGCTTATCGGGAGAAGCTCAAAACCTACGCCACCATCGGCAGTGTCCTGAGCTATTACAACCAGATCAATCCCATCCTCGATCCGGTTTACATTCAACGCTTCCCGGTGCTACCTTACCCGCAATTCCCCAAAGGTTTCAAGTGGATGAATTTCTGGAACCTGATTGACCCGATCACGGAGTTCTACGGGCTGGATGAGTACAACCTGGTCAAAGAAGCCTACAAGCTGAAGCCAAAGCAGGCCTCGAAAACCGTCAAGGTTGAAGAGTTACGCAAGGCCGTCAAGCGCGGCGAGGCCAGTCCCACCAACATCAAAACCCCCGCTACGACTCAACACCACGGCGAGTATTGGAGCAATCAGGATCAGGTGCAGATTCCGCTGGCCCTGCGAGTGCTGGGCGTGTTGCGGCCCAAGCAGTGGAACCCCGACAAGTTGATCCTTCCGCCCTTTGGTTTGAGTCACTCCAGCTATGTCCTGTGGTTGACGGCGCTCTGGGGAACACTGTTTTTCGCCATTTATTTTGCCGTTGTCGCCATTTCAACCTGGCTTGCCAACCTGAGCCTCCCCGCTTTCCGGCAAGCATTGGCGGAGGCCGTCCCGCAGTTGTTTGCCGGCTTCGTTGAAACACAGCAGGGAACCCTGCGCGCGCTTTTGATGACGCTGGCGCCGATTGTTCAAATCCTCGCGCTCCGGTATAGTCTGGAACTGATTCCCGTCCTGGTGGCGCTCGCCGTGCTCGCCGCCCTGGCTTTCCTGTCGGTCATCGGCGGTTACGTTATATCCGTCGCTCAACATCTCAACAAGCTACGGGCGGCCTGACCGCCCGCGAGACCCATCATGAAAACCCTCTACCTCATTGACGGCCACGCTCTGGCCTACCGCGCCTATTTTGCCCTCACCGCCGCCGGCACCGACACCTCGCGCTGGGTCACCAGGGCCGGCGAACCGACCGCCGGAACCTACGGCTTCACCGCCATCCTTTTCCGCATCATCGAACAGGATCAGCCCGACTATCTGGCCGTCAGCTTCGACGTGGGCGCAACCTTTCGCGACACGCTCTACCCGGACTACAAAGGCACGCGGGCCAAGATGCCCGACGACCTGCGAACCCAGATTGACCGGATGCGTGAAGTGGTGGCCGCCTTCAACATTCCCATCCTCGAGGCCGAAGGCTACGAAGCCGACGACGTGCTGGGCACGATTGCCAAACAAGCCGCCGCTCAGGGCGTGCAGGTCATCATCGCCACCGGCGACCGCGACCTGCTGCAACTGGCCGATAAGCGCGTTCGCATCAGCCTGGCCGGGCAGAAGCTGTCGGAGGCGGTGGTCTACGGGCCGGACGAGGTGAAAGAGAAATACGGCGTCACGCCCAAGCAATACATTGACTACAAGGCGCTGGTCGGCGACACGTCCGACAACATCCCCGGCGTGGCCGGCGTGGGCGAAAAGACGGCCACCAGCTTATTGCAGGAATACGGCTCGCTCGACGCCATTTATAAACACCTCGACAAGATTCCGGCCCGCTTCAAAAGCAAACTTGAAACGGGAAAAGAGAACGCCTACCTCTCGCAAAAGCTGGCCACCATCGTCACCGACGTGGCCCTGACCTTCAACCTCGAGGCCTGCGAGTCGCCACATCTCAAGCCGCCCCTCAACTTTGATCGCCAGCGCGTCCTCGACCTCTTCCGCGTGCTTGAATTTCGCAGCTTGCTGGCCAAGTTGCCGGAAACCGAAGCCTTGCCTGCCGACAAAGACTCCGCGCGCGCTTCGCGTGAGGCCGCCAATTCGCAAATGGGACTCTTCGGGGAACCGGCCCTGGCCGTGAGTGGCGGCCTCCCCGTCCCTCCCCGTCCGCCCATTTCAACCGTCACCCGCCCCATCCTAATCTCTGATCTTCAATCTCTAAACGACCTGGCGGCTCAACTTGCCAAAGCTCCCATCATCGCCGTTGACACCGAAACCACCGGCGTGGACGCCAACGCCGCAACCCTGGTCGGCATCTCGCTCTGCATCAAAGAGGGTGAAGGCTATTACATTCCGGTGGGGCACCAACTTCCAAATCCCAACAGCCAAAATCCCAATTCTCCACGCGAAGCGTCTAATCTCCAACTTCAAACTGTCATTGAAGCTCTCACCCCTTCTCTCACCAACCCCAGGATTCCCAAAATCGGCCACAACATTGGCTACGATTACACCATTCTCAAGCGTCACGGCCTCACCGTTTCGCCCATCAGCTTCGACACCATGCTGGCCGAGTGGGTGTGCGACCCCGGCTCGCGCAATCTGGGCCTGAAGAATCTGGCTTTCATCCGGCTCGGCGTGGAGATGACGGAGATCAAAGAATTGATCGGCACCGGCAAGAAACAGATCACGTTTGACCAGGTTCCTCTGGACGCCGCCGCCCCTTACGCCGTGGCCGACGTGGACATGACTCTGCGGCTGATGCCGATTCTGAAAAAGGAACTTGAGGAGAAGGGGCAACTCAAACTGCTGGAAGAGATCGAACTGCCCTGTATCACCGTGCTGGCCGAGATGGAAATGGCCGGGATCATGATTGACGCTGATTTTCTGGGCGGGATGTCGAAGGAACTAGAAAAGAAACTGGCGACGCTGGAAAAGAAAATCTACAAAGCCGTCGGCTACGAGTTCAACATCAACTCCACCCAACAACTGGCCAAAGCCCTGTTTGAGGATCTCAAGCTGGAGCCGCCCGACAAGTCGCGCAAGACATCGTCGGGCAAATACTCCACCGCCGCCGACGTGCTCGAGGAAATGCGCGGCCAGAATCCGGTGCTCGATCAGATTCTAGAGCACCGTGAGATCGCCAAGCTCAAAGGGACGTACGTGGACGCCCTGCCGCTGACGATCAACCCGGAGACGGGCCGGATTCATACTTCGTTCAACCAGGCCGGCTCGGTGACGGGCCGCCTCGCTTCGTCCAACCCCAATCTGCAAAACATCCCCATCCGCACTGAACTGGGCCGCGAGGTGCGCAAGGCCTTCATTGCCCCGCGTGGCCGCCGCCTGGTGGCCGCTGACTACTCGCAAGTGGAATTGCGTATCGCCGCTCACTTTGCCAAAGAGAAATTCTGGATTGACGCTTTCAAACGCGGCGACGATATTCACGCGGCCACGGCCTCGGCGGTGTTCGGCGTGCCGCTCAATAAAGTGTCGAAGGAAGAGCGGCGCAACGCCAAAGCCATCAACTTCGGTTTGCTTTACGGCATGGGCGCGTTCACCCTGGCCCGCAACACCGGCCTGACGCTGGGCGAGGCCGAGGAGTTCATGCAAAAGTATTTTGCCGAACTGCCGGGCGTGAAGCGCTACATCGAAGAAACGAAACGCAAGGCGGCGACCGAGGGCTACGTGGAAACCCTGCTGGGCCGCCGCCGCTACTTCCCAATCCTGACTCGCCCCGGAACCACCCGCGAAGATCACGTCTTCCGCGCCCGCGCCGAGCGCGAGGCCGTCAACTCGCCGGTTCAGGGCACGGCTTCCGACATCATCAAGATTGCCATGCTTCGACTGGCAAAGGAACTGCCCAAAAAGATTCCGAGCGCGCGGATGCTGTTGCAGGTTCACGACGAGTTGGTGTTTGAGTGCGACACGGACGAGGTAGAGCAAGTGGCGGCGCTGGCGCGCAAGATCATGGAAGGCGCGTTCAAGCTCGACGCGCCGCTGGCCGTGGATGTGCGCGCCGGGAAGAATTGGGAGGAGATGAAGGCTGTATCATAAGCAAACTGGCCGCCATCTATTAGGAAAATGCAACCGACAAACCAAAATCGCAACCTCCCCGAGCTCATCATCGAATCCCTCATCCGCGCCGCAGGGTATTCGGCCATTCTGTTCGTCGCCCTCATTCTGTTCTTCCTTCTGCGCGAGGGCGCGCCCGCCTTTGCCGAAGTGCCGCTTGGCGATTTGCTTGCCGTCCGCTGGTATCCCATCGAGTCGCTGTTCGGCCTCTTGCCCCTCATCGGCGGCTCGCTCATCGTCACCCTCGGCGCGGCCCTCATCGCCGTGCCGTTCGGGCTGGCTACCGCCATCTTCATCGCCGAGATCGCGCCGCGCTGGGCGCGTGAGATTCTCAAGCCGCTGGTCGAAGTGCTGGGCGGCCTGCCCTCGGTGGTGCTTGGCTTTTTGGGAATGCTGGTGCTGGCCCCCATCGTCCGCCTTACGCTGAACACGCCCACCGGCCTCACTGCCTTCACCGGCTCACTGTTGTTGGCGGGCATGGCGATTCCGACTCTGGTCTCGGTGGCCGAAGATGCGCTCGACGCCGTGCCGAAAAGTTATCGCGATGCGGCGCTGGCTCTGGGCGCAACCAGGTGGCAGACGATCTGGCGAGTCACTGTCCCGGCGGCACGGTCGGGTGTGCTCACGGCGGTCATGCTCGGCATCGGTCGGGCCATTGGCGAGACGATGACGGTGATGATGGTGACCGGCAACGCCGCCCGGATGCCGACGGCCCTCAACTCGCTCTTCCTGCCCGTTCGCACTATGACGGCCACCATCGCCGCCGAAATGGGCGAAGTCGCCAACGGCAGTGTTCACTATCACATCCTGTTCACCATCGGCATCGTCCTCTTCCTCATCTCCTTCGCCGTCAACCTGGCCGCGAGTGCGGTGGTGTTCCAACAACGGAAGAGAGCGGAGAGGCTACTCTCGTAATTTGAGGATTGGAGAATTGGAGAATTTCTCCAACCTCCAATTCTCTAATCTCCAATTCTCTTTTTATGACCCGCCAACTTACTCAGCGCCTCGTCTTCGCCCTCATCACCCTGGCCGCGATTGCGACGGTGACGCCCATCGTCCTCGTCGTCGGCTACATCGCCTATCTTGGCCTGCCCGCCATCTCGTTGGGTTTCCTCAGCGAGATGCCGCACGACGGGATGCGGGCCGGTGGCATCTGGCCGGCCATCGTCGGCACGCTCTATCTCACGTTCGGGACAGGATTGATCGCGGTTCCACTCGGCGTGGCGGCGGCCATTTATCTGTCCGAGTATGCCAAAGACAACCGCCTCACGCGCTCAATCCGAATCGCCATCATCAATCTGGCCGGAATCCCGTCGGTCGTCTATGGCTTGTTTGGCCTCGGCCTGTTCGTGCTCTTCCTCAAGTTCGGCACCTCGCTCGTCGCCGGTTGCCTCACGCTTTCGATCATGACTCTACCCGTCATCATCTCCACCGCCGAAGAAGCCCTGCGCGCCGTGCCACAAAGCTTTCGGGTGGTGAGCCGGAGCCTGGGCGGCACCAAGTGGCAGACGATCTGGCGCGTGGTTCTGCCGCAAGCTCTGCCGGGAATTTTGACCGGCGTGATTCTGGGATTGGAACGCGCCGCCGGGGAGACCGCCCCCATTTTGTTCACCGCCGCCGCCTTCTTCCTCCCTCGCCTCCCCGATTCAATTTTTGATGCAACAATGGCTTTGCCTTATCACCTGTTTGTGATCTCGACTCAGGTGCCGGGCATGCCGATCCAGATTCAATATGGAACCGCCCTCGTGTTGCTGGTCTTCGTGCTTTCGATGAACGTCGTCGCTACCGTCATTCGTTCGCGCGCCCGCGCCCGCAGGCAGTGGTGAGTCATGACTCCTAAAATTGTCATCGAACATCTCTCGGTTCAATACGACGACGGCACCGAGTCTCTGCGCGACATCTCGCTGGAGATTCCGGCCAACAAGGTCACGGTGCTGTTCGGCCCGGCAGGCGGCGGCAAGAGCACTCTGCTCCGCGCCCTCAACCGCTTGAACGATCTGGTGGACGGCGTGCGGACGACGGGCAAGATTTATCTCGACGGCGAGGACATCACCGCCGCTGATGTCACCGCCTTGCGGCGGCGGGTGGGCATGGTCTTTGCCCAACCCGTCTCTTTGCCCATGAGCATTCGCCAGAACGTCACTTATGGTTTGGAATTGGCCGGATATCCGCGTGGCAAAATGGAATTTGCGGTAGAGAAGGCCCTGCGCGCGGCGGCGTTGTGGGACGAAGTGAGCGACCGCCTCGACTCACCCGCCACTGCTATTTCTGGCGGGCAACAACAGCGCCTGTGCCTGGCCCGTGTTCTAGCCCTGGAGCCGGAAGTGGTTCTGCTCGACGAGCCAACCTCAGGCCTCGACCCGATCTCGACCGCCAAAGTGGAAGCCTCACTGCAAGAGATCAAAAAGGACTATACTGTCGTCATCGTCCCGCACTCGGTTCAACAGGCGGCCCGCATCGCCGACACTGCCGCCTTCTTCTTGCAAGGCCAGTTGGTGGAATACGCCCCCGGTCACGACTTGTTCGTCGCTCCCAAAGACAAGCGGACTGAGGATTACGTGACGGGGCGGTTTGGATAAAGATTGACGATGGACGAAGGACGACCGACGACGGGAAATGTCGTCTGCCGTCGGTTGTCTGCCGTTGGAGAATTTCACATGCTTGGCGCACCTGAACTACTCATCATTCTCGTGATTGTGATCGTTATCTTCGGCGTTGGCCGCATCAGCAGAATTGGCGGCGACCTCGGCAAAGCGATAAGCAACTTTCGCGCCGGGCTGAAGGACGAGGAGGGGACTAAGGCGGAAGAGGAAAAGAAGAAGTGATCAGTATTTCAACTTCCTGTCACCATCAACCTCTCTCCCACCCCACTCACTTTCACATTCAACCTCATTTTGCCCTCGCCAGCCAGCGCCTCGGCGGTCTGGCGGGTTTCGGCCAGCGTCCAGCCAAAGGCGCGGGCGGCGTCGCGTTCGGTCGTTGCGATCACATTTCGTAAATATTGATCGAGGATAGCCTGCCGCGCCTGGCTTCGCGTAATCTTGCCTGCTCTGGTTGGAACGTCCGGCAACCAGCGCGGCAGTATTTCATAAATGAAGGCGTAGCGCCACGCGCCGGCCTCGGCCACGCCGACCGGCAAAACCTTTAACCCAGCTTGTAGTTCCGTCAATGCCTTGTCGAAGCGAGACTTGTTCTCGTTGCTGCTCAAACGCGCCTCGCGCTGAAGCCGCACTGCATCGAGCGCCCCGTTCTTGAGCAGAGCCTCGTAAACCGCTTTGGCCTCGGCCGAGAGTCGCCCGGCTTCGTACTCTTCAATGTAATCGTGCTCAGGGTCGCCATAGTTTTCGCTCAAAGCGTAAAAGTTCGGCAGGAAGTCCAGGCTCACCAGCGTCGCTCTTTTGCGAACGACCTTGCCGTAATACCACCATTTCTTATTCAGCGCATCATCCTTCCAGCCCCACGTTCGTTCAATCTCATAGCCACTGTGTTTGCTGGACGTTTTCACCACGCGCCCGGCGATGGCGTCCCACAACGACGGCATTTCCACGCCCTGAATTGGAAATAAAAAACAGAAGCCGACGTCGTTCACAAACGCGACGGCTTCTGGTTGGGTCGTCACCCGCAAATTCATTTGCCTTCGATAGCGGGCGGCGCGGGCGGAGAGGATGCTTTTTTTGTCCGGCGGCGCAGGTTTTTTCATCGATTCCGTCGCCGCTCAAACACGATCCATGTGGCCCGCATAGGTTTAGCGCCGGCGTTGGTGAGGCGATGGGGCGTTGTCGAATCAAAAATAAGGCTGTCGCCCTCACCCAGGGTGAAGCGCTCGAATCCTAACTCCACAAGCAGTTCCCCTTCCAGAATCAAGCCAAACTCACGTCCTTCGTGATATGACATATTGACCCCGGACGTGGCTCCCGGCGCGTAGGCGATTTCCAGGAATTCTACGCCTTCCTCGGCGTTCGCCGTCAGGCGGGCCCAACTGACGCCGCCGTTCAGTTGAATTGTCGGGCGCGCGTTCGCGTGCACAACCGCCATAGGTTGCGGAGTGGCGGTAAAACCTGGAGTAACCTCGCCCGCCGGACGGGTGACGATGGCTTCCCGCAATTCGCTGGCCGTCATCTCACCCGGGTTGGTTTCCGAAGGCGGCTCAACTGCGCCGTTGCTCTTTTCTGGGAAGAAGTAATCAACCGGCACGACCAGAGCGGCGGCAATACTGTAGATCGAACGCACCGACGGAATTGCTTTGCCATTCTCGATTTGACTGAGCATGCTGGCGCTAACTTCGGCCCTGGCCGCCAAATCGCGGAGGCTGATCTTTCGTTGCTTGCGGGCCGCGCGAAGTTTCTCGCCAATCTCAAACGGGTGCTGAATGGAAGTATCAGGCATAATTGACCCTTTTGCTGTTCAACGCTAAAAACGCATTTTCTGATACTCAGCATTATATGACAACATAATTGAACTTTGCAAATGCTTTCTGTTCACCGTAATTAAAATTCATGAGAAATGTTCAGTATTGATTGACAAAAGTCCTTGTCTTATTGTATATTGTTCAATACAGGTGTAAACAAAGACTCCCCGGAAAATACAGTCTAACAGGCAAATAGTCCAACTATGACGCATCTCGGTTTCATTGGCTTGGGATTGATGGGCAGTCGGATCGTCAAACGCCTGCTCAACGCCGGACACTCCGTGACGGGCCACAACCGCACCCGCGCCAGAGCCGAGAGCTTGATTCAGGCTGGGATGCAGTGGGCCGACACCCCACGCCAGGTCGCCACAGCCGCCGACATCACTTTCAGCATGGTCAGTGATACGACGGCTTTGTCGTCTATTGCCGACGGCCCGGACGGGGTGCTGGCAGGACTCTCCGCCGCCTCCGGCAAAATTTACGTGGACATGAGCACGGTCAGCCCGCGCCTCATCCGCAATTTAGCGGGCCGGGTTGCCGCTACCGGCGCGCAGATGTTGGAAGCGCCGGTGTCCGGCAGCATCCCCGCCGCCGAAGGCGGGACACTGATTTTCTTTGTCGGCGGCGAGGCGGAGACGTTGGAAAAAGTCCGCCCCATTTTTGAAATCCTCGGCCAGAAGATCGTTCACGTAGGCGCCAACGGTCAGGGCGTCTCGATGAAGATCGCCATCAACCTGAACCTGGCGACGCAATTGCTTTCGTTGTTTGAGAGTTTACTGCTGGCCGAACGCAGTGGTATCCCTCGCCAGGCCGCTCTCGACGCTCTTCTCAACAGTGTGGCCGCCTCGCCGGCCATGAAGTACCGTGCCCCTTTCATCTTCAAGATGCCCGACGAAGTCTGGTTTAGTGTAGCGATGATGCAGAAGGATTTGCAACTCGCGCTCGAGTTAGGCCGTGAGTTGGGCGTGCCGCTGTACTCTGTCGCCCAGGCCAACGAAATGCTCTCCGCCGCCCGCGCTTTGGGTTACGGCGATGAAGACTTTGCGGCCCTGTTCAAAGTGCTGGCCCGCCTGGCAGGCGAAGGAGATTGAATGGCCGACGTTGATCGCGAGCAATGGCTCCACATGTACGAGCAGATGGCGAAGATTCGCGCCTTTGAGGAGCAGGTCAACGAACTTTACACCAGCGCCAAGATGCCCGGCCTGGCCCACTTGTACATTGGCGAAGAAGCTGTTGCGGTCGGCGTCTGCGAAGCGTTGCGCCGGGACGATTACATCACCAGCACCCATCGCGGCCACGGCCACTGCCTGGCCAAAGGCGCGGTGCTGGACAAAATGTTTTGCGAATTACTGGGCAAAGCGGCCGGCTACTGCCGGGGCAAGGGCGGCTCCATGCACATCGCCGATCAGGACACCGGCAACCTCGGCGCGAACGCCATCGTCGGCGGGAGCGCGGCCATTGCCACCGGGGCCGCCTTCTCCAGCAAACGGCTGGGCAATGGCCGGGTAGCCATCTGCTTTTTTGGTGAAGGCGCGCTGGGACAAGGTGTGCTGTACGAATCCATGAACATGGCCCAGTTGTGGAAACTGCCCGTCGTCTACGTTTGCGAAAACAACCTCTACAACGAATACACCCACCATTCCGAGTCGACAGCCGGTAGCATGAAAGCCCGCGCCGAAGCGTTCGGGATTCTGGCGGTGGAGGTGAATGGACAGAACGTAGGTGAGGTACACGAGGCGGCTCAACAATTGATCGCTCGCGCCCGCCGGGGCGACGGCCCCGCCTTTCTGCTCTGCCACACCTATCGCTATCACGGCCATCATGTCGGCGACATCAGCCGCGCTTACTACCGCTCCAAAGATGAGGAACAGGAATGGAAAACGAATCGCGATCCCCTGCAATCTCTCAAGGATTGGTTGACGGCCAACGGCATGGCCGACGCCGGCATCTTTGAGCAAATCGAAAGAAGCGTGGCCGACGAAGTGTCCGTCGCCGTTAATTACGCTCTCAACGCGCCCTTCCCAGCGCCCGAAGAAGTGAGCCAGCATGTCTTCGCCTAGCGCCAATGGCCGTGAACTGACCTTCGGCGAGGCGATTAAAGAGGCGCTGGCCGAAGAACTGCGCCGCGACCCGCGCGTCTTCATGCTGGGCGAGGACATTGCCGAAGCCGGCACAACGTTCAAAGTGCTGAATGGTCTTGTAGAAGAATTCGGGCCGGAACGCATCCTCGACACGCCCATCTCCGAGCCGGGTTTCACCGGGTTGGCCGTCGGCGCGGCCATGACCGGCCTGCGCCCGGTGGTGGACATCATGTTCGGCGACTTTAGCGGCCTGATCATGGATCAGATCATGAATCAGGCGGCCAAGATTCACTACATGTCTGGCGGCAAGCTCAAAGTGCCAATGGTTCTGCGGACGACGATGGGCGCGGGCCGCCGCTCGGCGGCCCAACACTCGCAATCGCTCCACGCCTGGTACAGCCACATTCCCGGCCTCAAGGTCGCTGTCCCGGCCACGCCCTACGACGCCAAAGGTTTGATGAAGACTGCCATTCGCGACGACAGTCCGGTCATCATCCTGGAAGACAAGATGATGTACAAGACCGTCAAAGGCCCCGTGCCTGCCGAGGAATACACCATCCCGCTCGGCGTGGCCGACATCAAACGTGAAGGCACGGATATTACCCTGGTGGCGACGAGTAGCATGGTCTACGTCGCGCTGGAGGCGGCCCAACTGTTGGACGAGATCGGCGTGAGCGCCGAGGTCGTTGACCCGCGCACGATGGTGCCGCTCGACAAACAAACTCTGATCGAGTCAGCTAAAAAGACGAGCCGGGCGATTGTGATTGACGAGGGTTACGAGCAATACGGCGTCACCGCCGAACTGGCCTCAGTCATCGCCGACGGCGCGTTCTATTACCTTGACGCCCCGGTCAAGCGCCTCGGCGCAATGAACGTCCCCATTCCCTTCTCGCCCGCGCTGGAAGATTTGACCATTCCTAACGCCAAGCAGGTATTTGAGATGGCCAAAGTGTTGTGCGGAAAGAACTAAATCTGGTCGTGTAGTCGAGTGGTCTTGTGGTCATTCGACCATTTGACTATTCGACCACTTGACTAAACAGGAGGTCAGCATGCCACTCAAAACATTCGGCACGATGGCGGTGGATTGGGAAGAGCGAGTCCATTTTGATCGTCTGCGCCGCGAGCGGCTGGCGCGCATCAAGGCCCTGCTCAAGAAATCGGAGATTGGCGCGCTGTTGTGCTTCGACATGAACAACATCCGCTATATCACCAACACCACCATTGGCACCTGGGCGATTGACAAGCTGGGCCGCTTCTGCCTTCTGCCGCAGGACGACGAGCCGATCAACTGGGACTTCGGCGTGGCGGCCAAACATCATCAGATGTATTGCTCCTGGCTCGGCGAGGGCCGCTCACGAGCCGGTATCTCGACCCTGCGCGGCGCGATGCCGCCCGGCGCTCACCGGGCCGAAGACGTGGCCCGCAAGATTCGCATCGAACTCGAAGAGCGCGGTTTGCACAAAGAGCCGCTGGGCGTGGATGTGGTGGAGCCGCCGGTTCTCTTCGCCCTGCAAAAAGAAGGCCTGACCGTGGTGGACGGCCAACAACTGATGCAGGAAGCGCGCGTGATTAAGACGCAAGATGAGATTACCCTGCTCACCATGGCTTGCATGATGGTGGATGCCGCTTATGAAGAACTCTATCGGTTCATGAAGCCGGGGGTGCGCGAGAACCAGTGCGTCGGGTTAGTCAACAACGTGCTGTACAGCATGGGTTCAGAACACGTCGAGGGCGTCAACGCCATTTCCGGCGAACGCTGTAACCCGCACCCGCACATTTTCAGCGACCGCGTCCTGCGCCCCGGCGACCTCGCTTTCTACGACATCCTCCACAGTTTCAACGGCTATCGCACTTGCTACTACCGCACGTTGTCGGTTGGCAGTGCTTCGCAGGCGCAAGTGGATGCCTACAAGCGTTGCCGCTATTATCTCGACGTTGCCATTAACGCCATCAAGCCCGGCATCACCACCGCCGACGTGGTGAAGCTGTGGCCCAAGGCTCAAGAGTTCGGCCTGCCAAACGAAGAAATGGCCTTTGCCCTGCAATACGGCCACGGCGTCGGTCTCGCGATTTGGGAGAAGCCGGTCTTCAGCCGCCTCGTCTCCTTCGACAGCCCCGAAATTATCCAGGAAGGCATGGTCTTCGCCCTGGAAACGTATTGGCCGGCCACCGACGGCTGGTCGGCGGCGCGCATTGAAGAACAGTTGGTGGTGACCAAAGACGGTTGTGAAGTCATCACCCGCTTCCCGGCGGAGGAGTTGATGGTGGCCGGGATCAAGTATCAGGTCGCCACTGGCCCGCTCTCTAACATCCGTGAAACTCAGTCGCACAAGAACATTGACTATACCGGCGTAGATTATGGCGGAGCCGGACTGCCCGATGACCCCGTTCGCCCGCCACGCTCGGCTGGCCGGGGCAACAATCACAAAGCCAAAGTTGCCGCGAAGCCGAGAAAATCCCGGACCCGCTAGAGCATTAAGGACTCTGTCGTGGCTAAAGATGTCATCATGCCCGCGCTTGGCATGGCCCAGGAAACCGGCACGCTCCTGAAATGGTTCAAAGCCCCTGGTGAGACAGTCACCAAAGGGGAACCCTTGATGGAAGTGGAAACCGACAAAGCCTCGGTTGAAGTGGAGGCCGCCGCCTCGGGCATTCTGGCGCAGGTGACGGCCAGACCGGGCGATGTGATTCCGGTCGGGCAGGCGATTGCCGTCATTTTAAATCCAGGGGAAACCGCCACTGCGCCCAAAACCGATTCTATCGCCCACTCCCTCACTGCCTCGCCCGTCGCCGCCCGCATGGCCGCTGAGCACAACCTTGACCTGACTCAAATCAAACCGCAGGGTGGCCGCGTGCGAAAAGAAGATGTGCTGGCTTACCTGGCCGCACGCCAAGACCTGTCAGGTACGCTTCGCGAAAACCTGACAGGTCTTAAACCGAATGGCCGCGTACTGGCCTCACCCAAAGCGCGCCGCCTCGCTCAGGAGCGCGGTTTGGATTTGGCAGACATTTCCGGCAGTGGGCCGGAGGGCGCGGTGCTGGCAAATGATGTAGAGACGTTCCGACGGAACGTCTCTACCGAGGCCGAAACGCTCACTGTCAGCCGGACGTGGCGGGTGATGGTCGAGCGCCTCACACAAGCCTGGACGACGATCCCGCACTTCTACTTGTTGCGCGAAGTCAACGCCGCTCAACTCATGTCGTGGCGCGACTCGGCTCAATCGCGAGCCACAGAAAAGATCACTTACACCGATTTGCTCGTCAAGCTGACCGCCGCCGCGCTTCGCCGTCACCCGCGAGTCAACGCCTCCTGGAAAGACGGCGGCCTGACCCTGAATCCCGAAGTCAACATCGGGTTGGCCGTCGCCGTGGATGACGGCCTGATTGTGCCAGTCATTCATCATGCCGATCAATTGGGACTGAGTCAACTGGCGGCGCGGCGCAAAGAAGCAGTGACCAAAGCACAGGCAGGCAAACTTTCACTCGACGACCTGAGCGGCGGCACGTTCACTATCAGCAACCTGGGCATGTATGGCGTGGATGCTTTCAACGCCATCATCAACCCGCCGCAGGCCGCCATCCTGGCCGTGAGCCGCATCGCCGACCGGGTCGTGCCGCTGAACGGCCAACCGGCGGTGCAACCGATGCTGACCTTGAGCCTGTCGTGCGACCATCGCGCCGTGGACGGCGCGCGCGGGGCGCAGTTTTTGCAAACGCTGGCCGAACTTGTTGAAGAGCCGATGAAGTTGCTGGACTAAGAAGGCGCTTATGCACTACGTATCCAAACTCGACGAAAGCATGTTTCAAACCCCGGCGCTCTACGCCAAACAAAGCACCGGTTTCAAGCGGGCGACGTATGTAGATCACTCTGTCGGCTCGGTGCACATGGGCACAGGCATCTGCTTTCTGGACACCAACGGCGTGATTCAGCCGCACCTGCACTCCTTTGAAGAGAGTTTCTATATTTTAGAGGGAAACGTCATCGCCCAAATCGGCGAGCAAGCCTACTTGCTCGGCCCCGGCCATTTTGGCTTGATCAGCACCGGCGTTAAACACGCCTGGCGCAACGCTGGCCGCAGGTCCGCGCGCTGGCTGGAGATGCAAGCGCCTCAGCCGCGTTCCTCTGACTACGGGCGCGATACGTTTTTCGTCGGCGGTGAAGCGCCCATCCAGGCAACGCCCCCCGATCCGGCCACTGCCCTGCTGGGCTATTTTGACGAAGCGCAACTGCCGCGCCCCGGCGGGCCGTCACAAATGGAAGGCTTCAATCCCGTCACCGGCGTGGCCATCAAGATGTTCGTGGATCGATCCTTCGGCGCGATTCATCAATCACTGTTTCTCATTCAATACCAGCCCGGCGCGAAGATTGACCTGCACGATCACACCTTTGAGGAATCCTATTTCATCGTCAGCGGCGGTGTGCGGGCCGCCGCCGACGGCCAAACCTACGACCTCGGCCCCGGTGACGTGATCTGGACGGGCGTCGGTTGTGTTCATAGTTTCGCCAATGTTGGCGACGAGCCGGTGCGTTGGATCGAAACCCAAGCGCCATTACCGCCTTCAAAAGAGGTATTTAGATTTGAAAGAGATTGGGCGCAGTATCAGTAACACACCCTGTCATTCTGAGCGGCGCGAGGCGCTACTCAGAATGACAAATTGAATTGAGGAGAACCACATGCCGTCAAGACATATCGTTCGCGCCGCCGCGCAGGAAGAGTTCATAGCGCCGAAGGCGTTTGAATCGTTGAGTAACGGCTATCGCCGTTGGTGCATTGTCAATGGCGAGAACGGCTCTGTCCATCAGGAGTTCAGTATTTGCGAACTTGACCCCGGCGGAACCATCGGCGCACACATTCATGCCTTTGAAGAAAGCATTTACCTCCTCGAAGGGCAACTTATTTGCGAAACCGGCGACGGGACATACGCGCTCGAACCGGGCGATTACGGCGCGATCCATGTTTCATCGGCGCATTCTTTTCGCAACGCTGGCAAGACTCGCGTGCGCTGGGCAGAGATGCTCGCCCCTCAACCCCGTTTGGATGGAGATGGGGACATTTATCCAGTAGCCGCCCTCCCGAAGGTTGAACCGATTGCCGTGGATGCCCGCGATCCGCGCACACGTTCATTTGGTCACATCTCGCCTGACAACATGAATGCCGGAAAACAAACGCAGGATATGCTCGCCGTCTCTGCCAGTATGCGAACGGCCTTGCTCGTGTACAGCGGCATCACCGTCAAAATGATGGTGGATAGCGACCTCGGCGCGCAACTCGCTACGATGTTCATGGTGCAGTATGAACCGGCGGGCGTGGCGGGCGCGCACGATCATCCGCTCGAGGAAACGTATCTGATTCTGGAAGGCGAAGTCTACGGCTGGTTCGATGGCGTGAAATATCACCTCAAGCCTGGTGATTGCGCTTGGGCAGGCGTTGGTTGCGTTCATGAGTTCCGCAACGCCACCGATGGCATTGTGCGCTGGCTCGAAACGCAGGCGCCGCAACCGCCGCGCCGCCACTCGTATCGCTTCCGCCGCGACTGGAAGTATCTCGAAGAGGCGTTGAAAAAGGAGAAGCATCATCATGGATAAACTTGGCACAGTTGTTGTTGTGGGGGGCACCTGTGAACTTGGCAAACATTTGGCTCAACACTACGCGGACAAGGGACACCGCGTTGTTGTCACCAGCCGCGATTTGGGACGCGCGCAAGCCACCGCAAAAGAAATCGGCGGGGACTGTGTTGGCATCAGCGTTGACCTCTCAACGCCGCATCAAATCGCCCCCGCGCTGGCCGAGGTGGACGATGTGCTTCATCTTGCGCTGGTAGCCCTTCACCGCGATAACAACAAAGTCCGCGAGTACAACATTGATGAAGCGATCAAGTTGGTCACGTTGAAACTGGTCGGCTATACCGAATGCGTGCACGTGCTCTCCTCGAAGATGCGCGAAGACGCGTCCATTCTCATTTACGGCGGACTGGCGCGCAACCAGCCGTACCCGGGCTCAACCACCATCACTACCGTCAATGGCGGCGTTGCCACGCTGATCAATTCACTGGCGTTGGAACTTGCGCCGATTCGAGTCAATGCGATTCATCCCGGTCAAGTTGGCGATACACCCGCCTGGATGAAGCAACCGGATGCCGTGTTGGAAAATTTAAAATCTCGCACCGCCCTCGGCAGGCTCGTCACCACCGAAGATGTCACTCATGCCGCTATCTTCCTGCTCGAAAATCGCGGCATCACCGGCGTCAATCTGCGCGTGGACGGCGGGCGCATGATGAAGTAATGAGCAACACCAGAACTGCATGACCGATAAAACCCTCCTCAAGAACGGCATTGTGCTGACCCTCGATAAGAAGGTCGGCAACTTCCATCGAGCCGACGTGCTCATTGATGGGACGAAGATTGCCGCTGTGTCGCCGAGCTTGAAGGCCGAAGGCGTAGAGGTGATTGACGCCTCGGAGATGATCGTCATGCCGGGCTTCGTGGACACGCATCGCCACGTTTGGGAGGGAATTCTTCGGAACATTGGAACAGACGTCCCGTTGGAAGGCGAGGCGAGTTATCTGTCGTTCATCCTGAACACGCTGGCTCCGGTCTATCGTCCCGAAGATGCCTATATCGGAAATCTCGTCGGTTTGTATGGCGCGATTGATGCGGGCATCACAACCATTCTCGATTGGTCGCACATTCAGGCGACACGCGAACATGGCGAGGCGGTCATCAAGGCGTTGCAAGAATCGGGCATGCGCGCGGTGTTTGCCTATGGCTACCCATGGTGGAAGTACCCCGATGAGAATCAAGATGTCTGGATTCGAGAGATTGCCAAACAATATTTCTTCTCGAAAGACCAATTGCTCACATTTGCCATCGCGCCGCCTGGACCAGAATTCACGCCGTTCGAGGTGGCGAAAGCGCAATGGACTCTGGCTCGTGAAATTGGCGCGCGGATCACGGTGCATGTGGGTGTTGGCACTTCGGGCAAGCATGGCAAGCTCGCAGAGATGGGCAGGGCAGGCTTGCTCAAGAATGATACGACTTATATCCATTGCACCACGTTGAGCGATGATGAGATCCAAATGATCGCCGATACAGGTGGAACGGTGTCACTCTCTTCGCCCGTTGAAATGATGATGGGTCACGGCATGCCGCCCATTCAACGATTTTTAGATCGCGGCCTGCGCCCCAGCCTGAGCGTGGATGTGGAAACCAATGTGCCCAATGATATGTTCACGCAAATGCGCTCGGTCAACTCCTTACAAAAAGCGTTGATCTTTGAAAAGAAATTGGAGGGCAAAGGCGGCTTGCCTGCGTTTCTAACGTCACGCGATGTGATCGAGTTTGCCACGGTTGAAGGCGCGCGCGCGAACGGACTACTCGATAAAACTGGCACACTTACTCCGGGCAAACAAGCCGACCTCATCATGCTCCGCACGGATAGCCCGAACATTTTGCCTGTCAATGATCCCGTCAGCGCTGTCACCTGGGGCATGGACACCAGCAACGTGGACTCGGTCTTCGTGGCTGGCAAAGCCCTCAAACGAAACGGGAAGTTGCTGAACGTGGATTTGGATAACCTTCGCCAAATGGCTTATCAATCACGCGATTACGTTGTTGCTCAATCAGGCTTCAAGTTGCCTGAAATATAAGATACACGATGAAAAATCAAACCCAATCTCCGCTTCTGACCTCCGTCGTTATTTCGTCCCGTTACCTGTCGGTATGGATTGCGATTGGATTGCTGTTGATCACCGCGTTTTGGATTGCGCCAGAGACGCTCACGCGCACCTCTTTCACTGCGGTCCTGCCATTGACATCATTCCTGGCTCTTGCCGCGCTGGGTCAGATGCTCGTGGTAATGACAGGCGGAATTGATTTATCCATCCCCGGCGTGATGACGCTGGCCGCAATTATGGCTGTGGGTGTAGCAGGCGGTGTTGATGAGCGATTGCCTGTGGCATTGGCATCGGCGCTTGGGGTCTCCCTCTTGATCGGGTTTATCTCAGGCGTTCTGGTCGGCGTGCTGAAGTTGAATCCGCTCATCGTGACACTGGCGATGGGTCAGATTGTCTATGGCGCGACGCTGGCGTATGCCGAAAACGTGCCTAACGAAGCGTCTGTGCCGCCAAGTTTTTCGGCATGGATCACGAATGCGCCTTTATTCGGCTTAAGCAACCTGGAATGGACTGCAATTGCCGCGTCGCTTATTTTGGTCTTGATGTTTCGTTATACCGAATTGGGCCGCAGGTTTCAGTCTGTGGGAGCCAACCCCACCGCGGCATGGATTCTGGGCTTGCGCGTCAACGTCTATGTCATTCTCGCATACGTGACCGCCTGCTTGCTGTACGGCATAAGCGGAATCATGCTGGCGGGTTTCTTGCGGAGTCCCAGCCTTGTGCTGGGTTTTCCGTATTTGTTGGGTCCGATAGCGGCGGTAGTCATTGGCGGGGCTTCACTAACTGGCGGGTTAGCCAATGCAATATCCACCTGGGCGGCGGCTTTCTTCCTCGTATTGTTGAATCAGATGCTCCGGGTGTTGGGTCTTCCAACCGCGTTGCAGTTTGCGGTCTTCGGCATAGCGATTATCGGCGGCATGGTCATCTCTGGCGACCGAATTGTCACGCTGATCGAGAATTCGCTAATGGGTATTTCCAGATTCAAGGAGATGGATGCTGAAGCAAAGAAAGGAGGTGCGAAGGCTCCGTGACCGCCAACAGGAGTCACAGCCAGAATCCTAAAGATTTCATCAACACTATTTTGTCTACCAACCAACCTAAAGGAGAAGAAAATGAAACGTTTATTCGTGATAAATATGATGATCATTCTGGCGCTGGCGCTTGCCGCATGTGGCGGCGGGGCGACGGAAGCACCGGCGACGGAGGCTCCAGTGGCTCTGGGTCCCGGCATCGAAGGCGCCGATCAATATGGTGAACGCTATGACGCCGATTCTGCAGTGCTGACGAAATCCATTGGCACTGCTGAAAATGTGCCGCAGATCGCACTGGCAGCCATGTATCGCGCGGGGTTGCCTGTTGACCAGGCACGGCAGGATCTGGCGGTCAAATGCTGGAAGGAAAAAATTTGTGATACCGGCACCGGTGGGCCGATTACGGTCGCCCTTGCTGACGGCTTCGGGGAAAATTTCTGGCGGCAAATGACTCACATGGAGTTCATCCTGCAAGCGTTGACGTATCCTGAGATCGGCAAGATTATCTACGTCACCGCCCTCGGTGATACACAGAGATCCATTTCGGATTTCCGCAGTCTGGTGGCGCAGGATGTGGACATCATCATCGGTTTCCCGGATGCAGGTGATGCCCTGCTCCCCGCTGTTCGTGAAGCGACTGAGCGCGGGATCATCTACATTACACACTCGTACGGCAGAATCGGCGAGCCAGGCAAGGACTATCCCACATTTGTTGCCGAGGATGTTTGTTTGTTGGGCCAGCTTTTTGCCGAAACATTGAATCGAGAAGTTGGAAGCGGCAAGGTTGCCTTCCTGGGTGGCACCCCGGGTAATGCGCTATCTGCCTATTGGCAATCCTGTGAAGAACCCGCGCTAAGCCCGGATTTGACCCTGGTGGGCCGCGCAGACACGAGTTGGACGCGCGAAGGCACGCTGGAGGCAGTCTCTGGCTTCATCAGCAGCGACCCCGACATCCGAGGCTACAGTTACGAAGCCGCCGATTCGTTCATGGGCGGCGTGCGCGCCTACGAAGCCGCCGGGCTCCCGCTCGATGTCGTGGTGACCCTGCGAACCGATGAAATGAGTTTGTTCTGCGAATGGAAGAAAATAAGCAACCCGAATTTCAAGATCTTCTATGCGTCGGGCGGCAACTACCAGTCGCGCATTGCATTGACGGCGGCCATGATGAGCCTCAAGGGCCTCGAACTCCCGGCGGATGGAATTACCATACCCACCGTGATGCGCCAGCTGGATGCGAGCACCTGCAACCCGGATGTGCCGCAGGAGGCCTCGACTTCATCGCTGATCCCGTTTTCCATTTTCACGGAGATGGGAAAGTGAGCTCGTGTCTGGCGTAACATTCCGATGGGAGCGCGGTCCATGCCGAAAGACGAACAACCGTTGGTGCTTGAACTTCAAAGGCTCTCCAAGCAATATGGCACAGTGCAAGCCCTGTCCGATGTCAGCCTTGAATGTCGCGCGGGCGAGATTCATGCTGTGGTCGGCGAGAACGGTTCAGGTAAGTCCACGCTTCTCGGAATTGCCAGCGGTTTTGTGGAACCCGATCAGGGTGTGGTGCTGATCGGTGGAAGACGACTCCGTAAAGATTCCCCAGCCGAGGCCCGCCGCCTCGGCTTGGGGATGGCCTATCAAGACAACTCACAAGTTCTCGCATTATCAGTGAAAGAGAACTTGTTGCTGACAACGCCGCAGGATCGCCGCCCGCCTTATTGGCAGATGAAAAAATGGGCGACGGATACACTGGCTGAGTTTGAATTGGACCTGTTTCCCGACGCGCCCACAGGGTATCTTACGCTGGCACAACGCCAGCTATTTGAAGTCGTCAAAGCGTTGATGGGTGACCCTAAAGTGCTTCTTCTCGATGAGCCGACAACGGCTCTGGGTCCCGATGAAGTTGAATTATTACATCGCATTATTCGCGCTCGCGCAGAACGCGGAGTGGGCGTCGTTTACGTCAGCCATCGCCTTCCGGAAGTGCTGACAATCGCCAGCCGGGTGACTGTTTTGCGTGATGGGCGAAGTCAGGGTATGTATAGTGCATCAGACATGTCGGAATCTGATCTCGTATCGTTAATGATTGGGAGGCCATTCCACGCGGCGTTTCCTCCAGCCCTGGAAAATTCCTCCGAGTCGGAAAGTGTGTTGATGATCACCGGGTTTCAGGGTCCGTTATTTGGGCCGATCAACCTGACGGTCCGAAGAGGCGAGATCGTCGGTCTGGCTGGGGCGGAGGGGAATGGTCAGGGTGAATTTTTCAAATGCCTTTCGGGTCAAATCCCTCCAAAAGCGGGATTAGTTATGTGCGATAGCAAGGAGTTAACGTTAATTTCTCCCGTTGATGCTGTGTGGGCAGGTATTTTATTGCTGGCAGGAGACAGAAAACATGAAGCATTGTTCCCAGTGCTCGGTGTGCGGAACAATGCCACGATTCAAGTGCTGGACAAGTTCAGCAACCTGGGCTGGGTGAATCGAAGGCGCGAACAACATACGGTGACCGACTTGATCAACCGCCTCAAAGTACGGACACCCTCTCTCGAACAGCCTGTGCAGTTCCTTTCCGGCGGTAATCAACAGAAGGTTTCGCTGATACGACCGCACCTGCGCGAGACCGTGAATGTCATTTTGGCGTATGAGCCGACGCAAGGTGTTGATGCCAGCGCCCGTCTCGATATTTATGAAGCGCTGCGCGCGAAAGCAATGGAAGGCGCGGGTGTGATCGTCAAATCCAGCGACCCGATTGAACTCTCCGGTTTGTGCGACCGAGTGATAGTTATGTCGCGCGGGCAGATTATTGACGAAATTCAGCGCGCCGACTTAAGCGAGAAAAGGATCATCGAATCCATTGTGGGTGGCGTAGGGTTTGGATTGAAAGCGGGTCGCCCGCGAGTTGCAGGTCCGCGCGCCGCGACGAATCTGGATAAAGATAGAGGAGATTAACCATGCTCAACCTTGCCCGTCGCAAAATCAGGAATGCCATTCGAGACGTTCGCAATGGCTCTATGTTATGGCAGAAAATCAAACATGTATTCAGGGTCAGGGCATGGACGTCTGTTGCGCTTCAACTTATTCTGATCCTGATCATTGGCAATTACACGGCTTCAAGGTCTCCCGCTTTCCTGTCGGAATTCAATCTGAATAGTTTGTTGTTGGCTACCATTCCTCTGGCGCTGGTCACAATGGCGCAAATGAACGCGCTGGTAGCAGGCTATCTTGATATCTCGGTCGGCTCGATCATGACTATGGGCGTGATCATCGCCTCCTTTATCGTGACCGATGGCGCTCCGCCGAAAGTTGTCGCGCTGGGCGGGCTGGCAATTCTCGGCATGGGCGTCTCCGTGGGACTCTTCAATGCTACTCTGGTGCGTTGGGTCAAATTACCCTCCATTATTGCCACGCTTGCCACCTTGAGCATTTTGGACGGCATTGCCCTTTCACTGCGTCCCGTTGCCGCGGGCTTGATCAATTTTGATGTATTGGATTCCATAACTGCCAGTGTTGGTTTTATTCCCATTGCTTTCATGGTCATGCTGATTGGGGCGATTATTTGGGATGTGTGGCTATACGCGACTCCAGCAGGACTCACACTACGCGCGGTGGGGCACGACGCGCAGGCCGCGCGGCGCATTGGCGCGGCGACCACGCGAATACGCGTGGGCGTGTTTGTGGCTTCAGGTCTTATGGCGGCGCTCGCTTCGTTCTTTCTCGCCGCGCAGGTGGGCGTGGGAGATCCGCGCGCCGGCACGAGTTACGCATTGTCCAGCCTGGCGGCGGCTGTTTTAGGAGGTTCCAGCCTAATGGGCGGCCGCGGCACCTTTATCGGCGCAATCGTATCAGCCTTGTTCCTCACGCTAATTATCAATATCCTGCCCCTGCTTGGCTTGAGTAATGTGGTTGGCTTGATTTCCGTTGGCGTACTTTTGTTGTTGGGATTAGCCTTTTATCAAATCAACGATCTTAAGGAGTTGGTCAAACTTAACTTCAAGCGAGTCCAGCGATTGGTCAAAGGCTCGCGCCTGAACCAGTTGCGCGAGTTGCCCAATGTTTACGTGAGCGACGCTACAGCCGTACCGGATGCCAATAAGCAAATTTTACTTAGAGGCGGCACGGTGCTTACGATAGATCCGTCAGTGGGAAATTTCATAAACGCGGATGTGTTGATTGAAGGCACAAAAATCGCGGCAGTCGGTCCTGGTCTGCCTGTCAACGGGGCGGAGATCATTGACGCTTCCAACATGATTGTCATGCCCGGCTTTGTGGACACGCACCGGCATATTTGGGAGGGCTTGCTTCGCAATGTGGGCGCTGACACGCCTCTGGAGGGACGCGACGGCTATATTCGCTTCGTGTTGGGAAAATTCGCCCCTTCTTATCGTCCGCAGGATGCCTATGTTGGAAATCTCATCAGCGCCTTGGGCGCAATCGACGCGGGAATTACTACTCTGCTCGACTGGTCGCATATTCAAGGTTCACCAGAACATACAGATGCTGTGATTAAGGCTCTGCAAGACTCGGGCCTGCGCGCCGTCTTCGCGTATGGTTTTCCATGGTGGGGGGATTGGAACGACCGCCAGCCCAGCTGGTTCGTGCGCGCCGCGAAGAAATATTTCTCCTCGAAGGACCAAATGATCACTTATGCCTTAGCCGCGCCGGGACCTGAGTTTGTTGATTTTGAGATCGCCCGTGATCATTGGAAACTAGCGCGTGAAGTGGATGCCCGCATTACCACGCATGTAGGCGTGGGGTCTTATGGTATGGAAGGCAAAGTGCAGGAGATGGGCGAGGCTGGTTTATTGCGCGATGACACCACCTACATACATTGCACAACGCTTAGCGACACCGAAATCCAAATGATTGTGGATACCGGCGGAACCATATCGCTGGCGTCGCCCGTAGAAATGATGATGGGTCATGGAATGCCGCCCATTCAGAAATTCCTGGATCGCGGCTTGAAACCCAGCCTGAGCGTTGACGTGGAGACCAATGTGCCAGGCGACATGTTCACCCAAATGCGCTCGGTTATATCGTTGCAACATGCCTTGTCATTTGAAAAGCAACTGGCTGGCGATACCAATGCGCCTCCGCGTATCACCACCCGGGATGTGCTGGCCTATGCCACGATTGAAGGCGCGCGCGCGAACGGCTTGGCGCATAAGACCGGCTCGCTCACGCCAGGCAAGGATGCCGATATCATCATGCTGCGAACGGATAAAATTAATGTGATGCCGATCAATGACCCCATCGGCGCGGTGGTCTGGGGAATGGACACCAGCAACGTGGATTCCGTCTTCATCGCCGGGCGGGCCATGAAGCGCAATGGCAAACTGTTGCACGTTGATTGGAATGCGGTAAAAAAAGCGGTGACGGAGTCGCGTGATTACGTCGTCGCCAAGTCGGGGTTCAAGTTGCCGCAGATTTAAATCGATGAGGAGTGCCGACTCATTAGAATCATCACCGAGTCGGATATTTTCCGTTGAGTCGCGCGCGAATGGAGCAGGAGGTGAAACGCGCGGCCTCGGTTACGTTATCCATTCACGATAAAGGAGACCACTATGTCTGTTGAAACTACCCAGCGCACCAAGCCCCTCACCGGCGCGGAGTATCTCGAAAGCCTGCGCGACGGACGCGAAATTTGGATTTATGGTGAACGGGTCAAAGACGTGACCACCCACCCCGCCTTCCGCAACACGGTGCGAATGCTGGCCCGCCTGTACGACGCCCTGCACGACCCGGCTCGCAAGGACATCCTCACCACCGAAACCGACACCGGCAACGGCGGCTACACCCACAAATTCTACCGGGCGCCGCGCAACGTCGAAGAGATGGTCGGCGCGCGCGACGCTATTGCCGAATGGGCGCGCATCACTTACGGCTGGATGGGCCGCAGTCCCGACTACAAGGCCGCCTTCCTGGCGACGCTCGGGGCCAACTCTGCCTTTTACGAGCCTTACGAAGAGAACGCTAAACGCTGGTACAAAAAAGTTCAGGAGGAAGTCTCTTTCGTCAACCATGCCATCGTCAATCCGCCGGTGGATCGCGATAAGCCGCTGGACGAAGTGAAGGACGTGTACATGCACGTCACCAAGGAAACCGACGGCGGCCTGATCATCAGCGGCGCAAAGGTGGTGGCGACGACCTCGACTCTCACTCACTACAACTTCATCGCCAACAACGGCGCCCTGCCCATCAAAACCAAAGAATTTGCTTTTGTCTGCATCGTCCCTAACGACGCGCCCGGCCTCAAACTGTTCTGCCGCCCCTCTTATGAATTGACAGCCGGGGCGACGGGCGGTCCATTCGATTACCCGCTCTCCAGCCGGGTGGACGAAAATGACTCGATCATTGTCTTTGACAACGTCTTTGTGCCGTGGGAAAACGTCTTCGCCTACGGCGACATTGAAAAGGTCAACAACTTCTTCCCGCGCTCCGGCTTCCTGCCCCGCTTCATGTTTCAGGGGTGCACCCGCCTGGCCGTCAAACTGGATTTTATCGCCGGGCTGTTGCTCAAAGCCGTCGAGGCGACCGGGGCCAAGGACTTCCGCGGGGTGCAGGCGCAAGTAGGCGAAGTGTTGGCCTGGCGCAACCTGTTCTGGGGACTCACCGATGCTATGGCCCGCACCACGACGCCCTGGACGCCGGGTTACGTTTTGCCCAACCTGGATTACGGCCTGGCTTACCGTGTCATGTCCAGCATGGCCTATCCGAAGATAAAGGAAATCATCCAGAACACGCTCGCCAGCGCCCTGATCTATTTGCCGTCGAGCGCGCTGGACTTGAAGTCGCCGGAGATTCGGCCTTACCTGGATCAGTACGTGCGCGGCTCCAATGGCTATTCCGCCGAAGAACGCATTAAGCTAATGAAGTTGATGTGGGATGCAGTCGGCACCGAGTTCGGCGGGCGGCATGAATTGTACGAGCGCAACTACTTCGGCAATCACGAGAGCATCCGGTTCGAGACCCTGATCGTTGCCGAGGCCATGGGCCAGACGACGAAGTACAAAGGCTTCGCCGAGCAGTGCATGGCTGAATACGACCTTGACGGCTGGACAGCGCCCGACCTCATCAACCCCGATGACATCAGTATAGTAATGAAGGGGATGAATGGCTGACGGCTCGATTAATCCACGCGAATTTCGCAATGCTTTAGGGCGCTTTGCCAGCGGCGTCACCATCATCACCACCGAGTACGAGGGCCAGGCGCACGGCATGACGGCCAATGCCTTCGTTTCAGTCTCGCTCAACCCGCCGCTCGTCCTGGCCTCGGTGGATCACCGCGCTCACCTGCACCGCCTCCTGCCGCTGAGTGGAAGATACGGGGTGAGCATTCTGGCTGAGGATCAACAGCCGTTGAGCGATCACTTCGCGGGCCGTAAAGTAGAAAGGCTGGAAGTGTCCTTCATTCGCAAGCACGAGATGCCGTTGATTGGCAACGCGGCGGCCCACCTCGTGGCGCGGCTGGTGGAGGCGCACCCGGCAGGTGACCACACCTTGTACATCGGACAAGTGGAATTTTTGGAGTGGCGGGAGGCGCGCCCGCTGTTGTTTTACTCCGGCCAATACCGCCAACTCGACGGGGAACGGTTGAAACCGCCGCAATGGCTGGAAGATGATTTCTCGCTGTTCACTATCAACACAGTGTAATGTCTCACAAGGAGAATCCTATGGCCCTCGCTAAATTGACTGTAGCCGATGAGCAACGCAAGTCAGTTGCATTGGAATATCTCAAGGCACTGGATTGATTTCGTGGACGAGTTGCCCGGGACAAGACGGCCACCGGCAAATCCGGCGCGTTAATTGCGCGAGTGGCCGAGAGAGGAGTTGAATAGCTGAGTGAATCTCAAAGCATAGCTGTAAATGAAAGTTGATTTCCGATTATCTCAATTTATAAGGAGAACTCTATGAACAGCAACATGCGCTTCAGTGTCTCGAACAGCAGGCTGGTCACGGCTCTGGTCGCCGGCTTCGTCGCCACTCACATGGCGACCGTCACTGGCTTCTGGTACCGGATGATCGGCTTCAACCCCGGCGAGGGGTATGTCACCCTCAGCTGGCCCTGGTTCAACGGCTTGTTACTCATGCCCACCGCTAACCTGACCGATCAGCCTTTTTCGGCGGCGGAGATTTGGTGGGCAGGTGCTGTATTTCACACATTTACAGGCGTCTGCTTCGCGCTGATCTATGCCTTTTTGATTCACCCCCGGCTGCCACTCAAGAATACCATGATGGGCAACCTCGGCAAGGCGCTTATCTGGGCCGGGGTGCTGGGCCTCGTCAGCGCCCTCTGGTGGGTACCGGCTAATTTCCCGGCCTTCACTCCAGGTTTTCTCAGCTTGAACCTGGGCGTCAAAACCACTATCGGGATCTTTATCTGGCACGCAGTCTACGGCATCCATCTCGGGGCGTTCTACAACCCCACTGACGAAATGTCGAAATGAGGCTGGGCGGCGAAACCGTTTGAAAACCTGACAGGCCTGCTTCGCGCCCCTTCGCTTCGCTACGGGGTGCTTCGCAAAGACCTGTCAGGTTCTTGGGCAAGGACAAGCCATGCGAAACCTGAGTGAAGACAACATCACCGCCGTCGTCCTGGCGACGCTTGCCAACACCCAAGACGGGCGGCTCAAAGAAATTATGACCGGCCTGGTCAAGCACCTGCACGCCTTCATCAAAGAAGTGAACCTGACGGAGGCCGAGTGGATGGCCGGCATCCAATTCCTTACAGCCACCGGCCAGATGTGCGACGACAAGCGGCAGGAGTTCATCCTGCTCTCCGACACGCTGGGCGCGACCACGACCAAAGACCTCATCAACAACCGCAAGCCGCAAGGGATGACCGAGTACACGATCTTCGGCCCGTTCTATCGCGAGGGCGCGCCGGAACTGCCGTCGAACGCCAGCATCGCCGGCGACACGCCGGGCGAGCCGGTCATCGTCTCCGGGCGAGTGTTCGCGCCGGACGGCAAGCCGCTGGCGAACGCCCTGCTCGACGTGTGGCACTCCGACTCGGAAGGGTTTTACGATGTGCAACTGCCTGGGGCAGACATTAATTTGCGTGGCCGCTTCCGCACCGACTCCGAGGGCCGCTACACCTTCTGCACCATCAAACCTGCCTTCTACCCGATTCCCGAAGACGGGCCGGTGGGCAAGATGTTGCGGGCGCTGGGCCGCCACCCTTATCGTCCGGCGCACATTCACTTCATCGTGTCGGCTGAAGGTTATAAGACGGTGATCACGGAGTTATTTGCTGAAGGCGATCCGTATTTGGACTCGGACGTCGTCTTCGGCGTCCGGGATTCGCTGGTTGTAGACTTTGTGCGGCGCGATACGCAAGCGGAAGCGGATCGCCACAATACGGCCACGCCCTTTTATACTGTCACCTACGACTTCGTGCTTGAGCCTGGAGACCCTAAAGGTCTTAAAGACCTTTAGGGTCTGATCCCTGACGCCCTCACTTCTCGAACTGCACGACGTTTCCAAATCCATCGAGTGATTATTCTGTTTCAAGCCACCAACTGCAAAAACACATTGACCACTTCCGGGTCAAAGTGCTTGCCGGATTCTTGCCGGATATAATCGCGCACTCTGTCTTCCGGCCAGCTTTTGCGGTAGGGGCGGTCGTTGCGCAGGGCGTCCCACGTGTCCACCACGGCAAAGATGCGCGCACCCAGCGGAATCTGCTGGCCCTTCAATCCGTGCGGGTAGCCGTTGCCGTCCCAGTGCTCGTGATGATAGTAAGGGATGTCGAGCGCGCCGCGCAGGTAAGCGATCGGGGCGAGCATTTCGTGGGCATAGACCGGGTGGCGGCGCATGACAAGCCACTCCTCGTCGGTGAGCGGGCTGGGCTTGAGGAGGATGCTGTCGGGCACGCCCATCTTGCCAATATCGTGCAGCAGGACGCCCCGGCGAATTTGCACCAGCGCGTCATCGCGGATGCCGATGGCCTGGGCCAGGCGCAGAGTCAACTCGGCGGCGCGCTGGGTGTGGCCCTCGGTTTCCTGGTCGCGCAGTTCGAGCGCCTTCGACCAGCCTTCAATGGTGGCGTCGTAGGCCAGCGTCAGGTCGTCGTTGTAGCGGCGGAGGTCGGTGAGCAGTTCGTCGTTGTCCATAGCAATGGCGGCCTGGGTGGACAGGCTTTCAAGAAAGTCCAGCCATTCCGTGTCCGGGTTGAAGGGCGAGCGGTGAAAAACTTCAAGCACACCTTTGACCTGGCCTTTGGTGATGAGCGGCACGCCGAAGTAGGTGACAAAGTCTTCGCCTACCAGCAGGGAGTGAAGGGGGAAAGCGCCGCCGGTTTTGTTGAGGTCGGGCACGGAAACCCGGCGACGATCCAGGGCCGCTCGCCCGGCGTAGCCCTCGCCGAGCCGTAAACGGGATCGGGCGATGCCCCGGGTGCGAAAGCCGATGTCGGTCACATGCTCCAGCATCTTGATGCTCTGGTTCAGGCGCAGGAGGTTGACGGCGTCCACGCCAAGCTGGGTGGCGGCTTCGGCCAGGATGAAGTCGAGGGTGGAATGCAGGTCGAGGCTGTAGGTGATGACTTTGTGGATGTCGTGCAGAGCGGCCAGGTGGCGCACACGGCGCTGGGTGTGCTCGTAAAGGGTAGCCCGGTGGAGGGCGCTGGCGGCAATATCGCCGATGGCGGCCAGCAGACGCACTTCGGCTGGCGAGATGAAAGTAGCGCGGATGATCCACAGCGCGCCGATGGTTTCGTCGCGGGCGATGAGGGGCACGCAAGCGGCGGCTTGCACGCCCTCCCTGGGCACCAGATCGGGCCGGGCAATATTGGGGTCTTTGCGAAAGTTGTTGTTGAGGTAGGGTTGGCCGCCGGCAACCACCTGACCTGTGATGCCCGCCCCAGACGACAGACGCAACCCTCTCGCCTCGTCGGCCCCAACGCCACTAAACGCCTCAAACACAAGTTCCCCGCCGACGGGGTCCACCATCACCACCGCGCCGCCGTCAACTTCAAGTAGCTTGACAAGCTGATCAAGGGTGGTGTCCATGATGCTGGCCCGGGTGGAGGGGGCGCGCAGAGCGCCGGCTACGGCGACGATGGCCTCCATTTCGCGTTCGCGCTGTTTGCGTTCGGTGATGTCCTGAGCCGCGCCGATGATGCCCGTCGTCCGGTTTTGCCCGGCGTCGAACTCGGCCTGGGCATAGTTGCGCATCCAGCGCACTTCGCCCGACTGGGCGATGATGCGAAACTCGTTCACGTCGGCGGCCCCGGAGACCAGGGTGGTGATGTGCTTTTGCATGGCCGGCCAGTCTTCGGGATGGATCAATATTTCGAGGCCGCCCGCCTGGCGCAGGTCTTCAACAGTGTAGCCGGTGAGGCGCGAGAAGGAGTCGGTGATCCAGCGATAGTGAGGTTTGCCATCCGGCCCGACCGAGAAGCTGTAGATGAAATCGGAAGTGAGTTCCGAGATGGCCCGGTAGCGGGCTTCGTTTTCGCGCAGGGCTTGCTCGGCCAGTCGGCGCTCGTTCCGCACATTGGCTTCGCGCAGTTCGCGCTCGATGGCCGGGGCCAGGCGGGCCAGCCGGTCTTTCATGATGTAGTCGTGCGCGCCGGCCCGCATGGCTTCCACCGCCGTTTCTTCGCCGATGCTGGCCGAGACGATAATGAAGGGCAGGTCCGGGTCTTGTAGCCGCACCAGTTCCAGGGCCGCCGTGCCGCTGAAACCGGGCAGGGAATAATCGGCCAGGACGATGTCCCACGGCCCGCGCTCGAGCGCCTGCGAAAGCGTTTCGGCGGTTTGAACGCGATGACAGTCGGGGTTGTAGCCGGCCCGCTTCAGTTCGCGCTCCACCAGCATCGCGTCTTCCAGTGAGTCCTCCACCATTAAGACTCGCAATGGCTTGCTCATCCTCTTCAGTCTCCAAAACACACGCCCAGGTCGCGGGCAGTGAGAATGGTGTCCGAGTCCAGCGGCACGGTCTTCATGCGGCGGGTGGCTTCTTCCAGCGGCACGTAGTTGACGGTGGGCGGGTCGAGGGCCACCATCACCCCCGACTGGCCCTCTTCCAGCGCCCGCACCGCCGCCGCGCCGAAGCGCAGGGCAATCAAGCGATCAAACGAGGTGGGCGCGCCGCCGCGCAACAAGTGACCCAGCACCACCACTCGCGTTTCTTTGCCGGTGTGGGTCTCCAGCTCGCGGGCCAGCTTTTCGCCAATGCCGCCCAGGCGCTCAGCCCGGCCCGGCTCTTTTTCGCCTACGGTGGTAAAAGTTCCACCGAGCGGTTTCGCGCCTTCGGCCACCACGACGATAGTGAAGTTGTGGCCCTCCTGCTCGCGCTCTCTTATTTTATGAATCACCTTCCCCAGGTCGTAGGGGATTTCGGGAATCAAGATCACGTCGGCTGAGCCGGAGACTCCGGCGTTGAGGGCGATCCAGCCGGCGTAGCGGCCCATCATTTCCACCACCATCACCCGCCGGTGCGAGGCGGCAGTGGTGTGTAGCCGGTCGAGGCATTCGGTGGCGAACGAGACGGCGGTGTCGTAGCCGAAGGTAATCACCGTCTTGTCGAGATCGTTGTCAATTGTTTTGGGCACGCCGATCACCCGCAAGCCCTTTTGGGCCAGCACGTTGGCAATGCCCAGCGAGCCGTCGCCGCCGACCGAGATCAGCGCGTCAAGGTTGTGGAGGCGGAAGGCGCGAACCAATTCGTCGGAGCGGTCCACCTCTTCGCGTTGACCGTCTTTGTTCAGGAGCGGAAACTTGAGCGGGTTGCCCTTGTTGGTCGTTCCCAGAATCGTGCCGCCCAGGTGCGTGATGCCCCGCACCCGTTCGCGCGTCAGGTGAACCATGCCGCCGTCGGCGTATTCTTCAGGCATGAGCAGGCCGTTGTAGCCGTCGCGAATCCCGTAACACTCCCAACCGCGATTGAGGGCCGAGAGCGCCGCCGCCCGGATCACGGCGTTCAACCCCGGCGCGTCGCCGCCGCCGGTGCAGATCGCAATTTTTTTGATGCGTGGCTCCATGCAACTGATCTCCTGAAAGATTGAGTAAGGCGATTATACGACCTGCTGGTATGATTCGCGAGATGCCAACCTCGACAAAGTTTGACCAATTCAAGGACTACGTTCGCGCGCGCGGCTGGCGATGGAAACCCGGGGCGACGATCCCGTATGGCGAACAGATCATCGTCGGGGACGCCGCCTCTGAAGTGGTTGCCAACTTCTGGCCCAAACGCGGCGCGCTTAACTTGCAGGGCCGCGAGTCGGCTCTCAGGGCCGAGCTACAAGCCTGGCTGGATGAGCACGCGAAGCGCGGCCCGACCACAACCATCACCGGCCCGCACCTGGGCCTGGACGAATCGGGCAAGGGCGACTGGTTCGGCCCGGTGATTGTGGCCGCGGTGTACGTGGACACTTCGCAAACAGAGACGGCCTTACGCAAGATCGGCGCGCGCGACAGCAAGCAGATTGACTCCTCTCTCGTGAGCCGCCTGGCCGATCAGATCGAGCGTCTTATCCCCGCCGAACATCGTCGCCTTCAGGCGCTTGAGCCAGGAATGCTCTGGGAGGGCGCCGACAACATGAACGTGCTTCTGGCCGAGGCGTATGCTCAGGCGGCGCGGCCTGTTTGGCGCTCGGCTCAGGCCAGCAAGATCGTCTGCGATCAGTTTTCGCAACGCGCCGATCGTTTGGATCAGGCTTTTGCCGCCGCCGGCCTTCCTAAACCGCTTCAGCAACATCACGCCGAATCGGCCAGCATCGCCGTGGCGGCGGCCTCGGTGCTGGCCAGCGCCGCCTTCGCCCGCGCGTTGGAGACGCTGGGCGAGATGGCGGGCTTTGGCAAACCGCTGCCAAAAGGCGCATCCGACATTCAACAATTGGAGGCCGCCGCCCGCTGGATCGTGGCGCGCCAGGGCGCTCAGGCTCTTAAGCGTTATGCCAAACCTTTCAAGCCGGTGATGGTGTTTGTGTAGTAGTACAATCACCCTCTATGACTCAACCCTCTTCCAACTCAACTGTGCATTCTGCCGAAGCGCGGGCGACGGTGCAAGTGCGCTGGCCCGATGGCCGGGCGTTTGAAGCGCCGCTGAACACGGCCCTCGAAGCGTTTGTCCGCGCGCCGCAACCGCCCGGTTCGGCAGGCGCGCCGGTGGTGGCCGCGCTGGTGGACGGCAAACTGCGCGAACTAACTTACAAGTTGACCCGTGACGCCTCGCTTGCGCCGGTGACGATGGCGACCGAAGACGGCATGAGAATCTACCGGCGCGGGCTGACCTTTCTGATGATCGCCGCCGCCAAAGAATTGTTCCCTGAAGCCGAAGTGGTGGTGGATCATTCGATTGCCTCCGGCGGCTACTTTTGCCAGGTGCGCGGGCGCGACAACTTAAACGCCGTCGAACTCAAACGGCTGACGGCCCGCATGAAAGAGATGGCAACCGCCGACCTGCCCATCGTCAAAGATGTAGTGCCGCTGGCCAAGGCCATTGAACTCTTCCGCGCGCGGGGCGAGAAAGACAAGGTGAGCCTGCTGGCCGAGCGCCACAAGGATTATCTGGTGCTCTACCGCCTCGGCGGGCTGGCCGATTATTTTCACGGCTACATGGTTCCGTCCGCCGGTTACTTGCGCTGGTTCGATCTGCAATCCTCGCCGCCCGGCTTCATCCTGCAATTCCCTCAGCGCCGCGCGCCAACCGTTATTGAACCGTTACGAATGCCCGACCGGTTGATGGTGGCTTTTCGCGAATACGGCGAGTGGCTCGACAGGCTGGGGATAAGCAACGTCGGCGCGCTCAACGAGGCCATCGGGTCAAGCCGCATTCGCGAACTCATCCTGGTCTCCGAAGCCCTGCACGAGCAACGCATCGCCCAGATTGCCGGCTGGGTGGCCAAGGGACGGAGTGACATCAAGCTGGTGCTCATCGCCGGGCCGTCATCGTCGGGTAAGACCACGTTCTCCAAGCGGCTGGCGGTGCAACTGCTGGCCAATGGCCTGCATCCATTTGCCCTGGCGATGGACGAGTATTTTTTGGATCGCGACAAAACGCCAAAGGATGAAAATGGCGAGTACGATTTTGAGTCGCTCCGGGCGCTCGACGTTGAGCGTTTCAATGTAGATTTGCTGAAGTTGATGGGCGGGCAGGAGGTCATTCTGCCGCACTACGATTTCAAGACGGGCCGGAGCGGCGTGGGGGAAACGGTGACGCTGCCCCGTGGAACCGTCATTCTGGTGGAAGGCATTCACGGCCTCAATCCCGATCTTGTGCCGCACATCCCGCCGGAACACACCTTGCGTATTTACATCTCGGCCCTCACCCAACTTAATCTTGATCTACACAACCGGGTGAGCACAACCGACACCCGCCTCATCCGCCGCATTGTGCGCGACGCGGCGACGCGCGGCTACGCGGCGGGCGACACCTTGAAGCGCTGGGAGAGCGTGCGGCGGGGCGAGAGCCAGCATATCTTTCCATATCAGGAGTATTCGGATGTGATGTTCAACTCGGCGCTGGTGTACGAACTTTCGGTGTTGCGGCCACTGGCTGAGCCGCTTCTGAGGCAGGTGCAACCCGAAACGCCCGAATACGTGGAAGCCAAACGCCTGCTGGCTCTGTTGGCCTGGTTCCGCCCGTGCGACCTCGAAGCTGTCCCGAACAATAGCCTGCTAACGGAGTTCATCAGGTTTCCCAATCTGTTCGACGGTATAAGCTGGACAAAATTGTTCTTGACCGGGTGAGGTTAGCTCGTTTATCCTGCGCCGACAGTGTCTTGGATATTCTTTTCATCTTGCTTTGACAACGGATTTAACGAATTGAACGGATTACATCTTTATCCGTTGCATTCGCCAAATCCGTTGTCCTAACTCGCAGGCCGGTTGACGAGCCAGACGCCGAAGAGAATGATGGCCCCGCCGAGCAGGGCGGCGAGAGTCATGGCTTCGCCCAACACGATGGCGGCGACGACGACGGCCACCAGCGGCTCGACGTATAAGAACACGCCAAGCTCCGAGGCCGGGACGATCTGCAAGGCGTCGTACCAGAAAATGTAAGCCAGGCCGGAGCAGGCCACGCCCAGGAAGCCAACGCCCCACCAGCCGTTCAGAGTCAGGCGGTTAGCCTCGCTCAAGCCCGGCCCGGCAAAAAACAGAACTGAAGCAAACAGCCAGCCGAAGGCCATCACGTAAAACGTCATGCGCGTGGCCGGGTGTTGTTGCAGGCCGCGCCTGGAGAGAGCCGAGAAGACGGCCCAGTTCACGGCGCTGATGAGGATAAGGAAGTCGCCCGACGTTCCGAAACGGCCACCCACCAGCGCGGCGGCTTCCCCGTTGCTCACGACGAGCAAAACGCCGACGGCGGCCAGTCCGATTCCGATCACTTGCCTGCGGCGCAATCGCTCCTTCAACACTGCCCAACCCAGAATCGCCATGAAGACCGGAATCGTCGCTACGATCCAGGCGGTGGTGGTGGCCTGGGCCGTCACCAATCCGTTCGATTGCAACCACTGGTGAAAGGTGATGCCCAGAAAGCCGAGCAGGGCAAAGTAGCCAAGTTCTTTGGGCGGCACGAGGGCAAACTGTTTACGGGCGAACACGGCCGCGCCCAGGATGACGACGCCCATCGCAAACCTGAGCCAGACGATGGTGATGGGCGAGACCTCACGCAGAGCGACTTTGGTGGCGATGAACGACGCGCCCCAGGCGACGACGGCCAGGGAGACTTCGGCAAAGGCGACGAGTTTTTTGCGTTCCATAAACAGGGCGGGATTATCGCCCGGTTTTTTCGCTTCGAGAAGGCCCAATTTATAAACTGGCCGTAGACTGAAATTTTTTTCAGTATATAATCAATTGCACATCGTCCAAGTTAAGCCAAATTTCGGAGAAAATATGCCGGACAGTGAAAATACGCTTGGGGCCAGCATCCGCCGCGCCCGCAAGCGCCGGGGCCTCACCATTCAGCAAGTTGCCAAACTCTCCGGGCTGAGCATCAGTTTCATCAGCCAGCTTGAGCGCGATCTGCTTTCGCCCTCTGTCAATTCGCTGCAAAAAATTTCGCGGGCGCTCGGCATCCAGATCGGCGGCTTCTTTGAGGGCCAGGGCAACACGGGCCGCGTCGTCCGGGCGGGCGAACGCCCACGACTCATTTACCCCAATCGAAACGAAGAAGAATATCTGCTCACGCCGGTGCGCTCCAAAAAGCTTCAGGTGCTCTACTATCGCCTCAAACCTGGCGCGACCAGCGGCGACACGCCCTACTCGCACGACAGCGACGAAGAATGCGGCATTGTGCTGCGCGGCAGTTTGGAAGTGTCGGTGAACGGCGAGGTCTACATCCTGAACGCCGGCGACGCCGTCACCTTCGACAGCCACCTGCCGCATACCTGGCGCAACATGGGCGACGAAGAATGCGAGGCCCTGTGGGTGGTGACGCCGCCAGGCTATTGAAGGAGGTGAGCAGGGGAACGACAAACGTCAAATCGCCGTTATCAGCAACTATTCTCAATCTCAAAAAGAGGGAGATGCTATGAAACGCCAACTGTTTGCTACTATGATCGTTGCCAGCTTACTGCTGGCCGCCTGCGGCGGGGGAGCCGCCACCGAACTCCCGCCCGATCAACTCACCGGCTCTCTGACCGTCCTCGATTGGGCCGGATACGACGCCCCCGACTTTTGGGTGGACTTCCAGACCACCTACCCCAAAGTCACCGTCAACTTTGAGATCGGCGCTTCGGACGCCGACATTTACACCAAGATGAAGGCCGGAGATCAGGCTGATGTCTTCCACCCTTACACGGGCTGGTTGCAGTTCTACGTGGACGAGGGCCTGGTCGAAGAGATAGACACCTCCAAACTTTCCAACTGGAGCAAAGTGCCGGACAGCTTCAAGAAGATCGGCCAGATCAACGGCAAACAATATTTTTTGCCCTGGGATTGGGGCTTCACCTCCATCCTCTATCGCACCGACAAAATTCCCGAAGGCATCAACTCGTGGTCGGCCCTGCTGGATCCAAAATTTGAAGGCCACATTTCCATGTGGGATGACGGCCCCGGCGCAGTCACCATCTCATCCTACATTCACGGCTACGATGAAACCAACATCACGCCTTCACAGCTTGCCTTAATCAAAGAGGAATGGACACAGCAACGCGACTCGAATCTGTTTTACTGGGCCGGCGAGCCGGAGCTGGTGGATGGGATGGCTAACGGCGATGTGTGGGTGGCCTACGCCTGGCAGGGCGCGTATGCCACCTTGCTCGGCCAGGGTGTGCCGGTTGCTTACGCCAATCCCAAAGAGGGCCGCAACTCGTGGGTGGGCGTGTACGGCATCCGCAAAGGCACAGCCAACATAGACCTGGCGCTGAAGTTTTTGGACGACAAACTGGCGACGCTAACCGGCAACAACGTCGTCAACCTGTTTTACTACGGTCATTCGAATCAAGACGTGATGAACGGCATCACCGACGAGACGCTCAAGCAGGCGTTCTCGATCGGCGACCCGGCCATCCTCGACAAGACCAACTTCACCCCTAACCTCACCGCCGAACAGCGCGACGCCTGGACGGCGATGTGGGCGGAAGTGAAGGCCGCACCCTGACCCCATCCCCGCCCGAAGGGAGTCCCCTCCCCTGTTTGCCCTCTTTGCAAACGGGGAGGGCTAGGGTGGGGGCCAACTGCCATGCTCGACCGCCGCGCCACCTTTTGGGCGCTCTACCTGCCGCCACTGCTCTGGCTGGGCGCGTTCTTCGTCGTCCCGCTGGCGCTCATGGCCGCCTTCAGCACCCGCGCCGAGTCGGGCGGCGACTTACTGCGGCTTTGGACGCCGACTTTCAAGCAATACTTCGATCTGTTTACTAGCGGCGCTTACTGGGGGCTACTGCGGATCTCGGCTCTCATGGCGCTGGCAATCGCGATCATGGCGACGACCCTGGCTTATCCCATCGCCTACTTTCTCGCCTTCCGCGCCGGACGCAGGGCCGGATTCTATCTGGTGCTTCTGCTCGTCCCGTTCTGGACCAGCTACCTCCTGCGCGTCATGGCCCTAAAGATCATGCTCGGCTCGAACGGCGTCGTCAACTCCTTTCTCACTTACACCGGCCTCATCGCCGAGCCGCTCACCATTCTGCTCTACAACCGTTTTGCCGTCGTCATCACCTTGATCTACGTTTGGATACCGTTCGCGGCCCTGCCCATCCTGGCCGCGCTTCAGCGCATTGACCTTTCACTCTTCGAAGCCGCCGCCGATTTGGGAGCGAGGCCGTTCTGGCAATTCTGGCGAGTAACGTTGCCTCTCAGTCTGCCGGGCGTGCTGGCGGCGTTCTTCATGGTCTTCATCCCAACCGTCGGCGAGTACGTCACGCCCCTGCTCGTGGGCGGCAGTCAGGGCTTCATGTACGGCAACATCATCCAGGACTTCTTCACCAAAGCCGCCAACTGGCCGCTCGGCTCGGCCCTCTCGATGATCATGCTCGTCAGCACCCTGGTCATGGTCGCCATCGCCTTGCGCCTTGTGGATTTGCGAAAGTTGATTGAGTAGGGGCGGCCCCTTGTGGCCGCCCAGGGCAGGTACAAGGCCTGCCTCTACAACTGGTTCAATGAAAACCCGCTCACCTGTCATCACCGGCTACTACTGGGGCCTTATCACCCTGCTCTACCTGCCCATTGCCATCCTGTTCTTGTTCTCGATCAACGCCAACACCACCCTCTCGTTCCCGCTCAGAGGACTCACCCTCGACTGGTATCAAAAACTGCTTCAATCGGATGCTGTCTTGCGCTCGGCCCGCAACAGCCTGATAGTGGCCGCCGGGAGCAGTTCAGCCGCCACCATGTTGGGCGTCATGGTCGCCCTGCTCGCCACCCGTTACCAGTTTCGTTTCAAAGGTCTGCTCATCGGCCTGGCCGTCCTGCCCCTCATCGTGCCGCTCGTCGTGATGGGCGTGGCCCTGTTGTTGCTGTTCAGCGCCTTACACATTGATCGCTCGCTGTGGACGGTTGGCGTCGCCCACACCGTCGTCGCCCTGCCCTACACTCTGCTCATCATCGTCGCCCGGCTGGCCGGGTTCGACGCCAATTTAGAAGAGGCGGCGATGGATTTGGGAGCGGACTACCCGACGACTCTGCGCCGCGTTGTGCTGCCCATCATCGCCCCGGCGATGGTTTCCGCGTGGCTCACCGCCTTCACCGTCTCATTTGACGAATTTGCGCTCGCGCTCTTCCTTGCCGGAACCGAGCCGACTTTCCCCGTCTATCTCTTCAGCCAACTGCGCTTTGCCAACCGTCTGCCGATCATGATCGCCCTGGCCGTGCTGTTGATGATCGGCACGCTGACGCTGGTGTTTGTGGCTGAAAGGATCAGGCGGGCAGAATAAGAATCTCACCGCAAAGGCGCAAAGGGCGCAAAGAAAGACAAGGGAGTCCTCCTTTGCGATCTTGGCGGCTTTGCGGTTCAAAAATATGGAAACTCAACTTGCCCTCCTCATCTGGCCCGACTACATCAACCCCAAAACGCTTGCGCAGTTTGAGAAAGAGTTTGGAGTTAGAGCGATATTGGAAATCGTGCCGAGCGCAGTGGAACTTGTAGAACGGATGAGGGCAGGCCCCGCGCCCGACGTGCTGGTTCCGCCCGATTACGCCGTGCGCGAGCTGAACGCCGAAGGCCGCTTGATGGCGCTCGAACACTCGCAACTTCCCAACTTGCCTTATCTCGAACCACGCTTCCGCGCCGGGCGCGCCCACGACCCCGATTGCCGGGTGAGCATCGTCAAAGACTGGGGCACAACCGGCTTCATGTATCGCTCTGACGTGGTTTCTGAGTCGCCGCAGTCGTGGGCCGACTTCTGGAGTTTAGCGGAGAAGTATTCAGGGCGAGTGACGGTGCTCGACTCGCCGGGCGAAGTGATCGGCGCGGCGCTCAAGATGCGCGGCCACTCGTACAATGCGACCGGCGCCGAAGCTCTGGCGCAAGCGCGGGCCGACCTGCTCAAACTCAAGCAACACTTGCTCGCCTTCGACACCAATTACCGGCCACTGCTTGCCTCAGGCGTTGCCTGCCTCGCGCTGGGCTGGAACGGCGACGCGGCGGCTCTCAACGCACAGGGCGTGCCGGTGCATTACGTCGTGCCCTCCGAAGGCTCGCAAATTTGGGAAGACGATTGGGCCATTGCCGCCAACGCCTCTCACCCTGAAACCGCTCACGCTTTCCTCAACTTCGTTTTGCGCCCCGACGTGGCCGCGCAAGAGGCCCGTTACACCGGCTATGCCACCGGCAACAGCGCCACACTCCTGATGCTCGACGAGGCCGCGCGCAACAATCCGTCCATCTACCCGCCCGCCGAAGTTTTGCAGAAGTTGGAATCGGGCATGCCGCTGGATGACGGCGGCAATCAGCGACGCGAATTGTTGTGGAAAGAAGTGCGGAGCTAAGCCCGGATTTGTGGTAAAACAAACAAGATTTGCCACCCACATCTCGAAAGGATAATTTCATGCTCCGCATCGAATCGCTTCTCTCGGCCCGGTTGTTTATCGCCCCTCAACGAGTGGGCGACCGCCTCTATTTCCTCAGCAACCTCAGCGGCAGGCTGAGTTTGTACGTCATGGACGCCCGTGAAGGCGGCTCGACGCCCGAACCGCTCCTGCCGCCCGACATCGCCGTGCAGAACCCGCATCTGATGAACGGCCACACCTTCTTCGTCTTCGCCAGGTTGGGCAAGATTTTGCTGATGCTCGATCGCGACGGCGACGAGAATTATCAGCCGATGGTCATCCCCTTGAGTGGCGGCTACCCCGAACCGGCCTTCGGAGATCGCTTCAACAATTATCGTGTTCACTGCCTGCACTGTGATCCGGATCGCAACATCATCTATCTCAACGCCGAATCGCGCAGTGAGGCCATGATTGAAGCGCATCAGGCGAATCTCGAAACCGGCGATGTGCTAAAGCTTGGTCAGAGCAAGTGGGGGGCGTTCGTCTCCGGCTACAACGGCGACCACACGCAAGCCATTCTTGGCGACGGCTACACCATCGGCGACGTCGTCCTCTATCGCTGGACGAAGGAGAGCGGCGAGATGAAGTTGTTATACGGCACGCCGCTCGAACAGCGAGCCGAGGGCCAGACTGTCCCGCTCACCTCGTTTGGCCGCGCTTATTTCGTCAACGGGGATCGCGGCCTGCTTCTCACCACCTCACTCTTCAGCGACAACTACAGTTTGGGCTATCTCGACCTTGACGACCCGAAAGAAGTTAAGCCGGTCGCCATCTCCGGCATCCGCCACAGCGGCCTGGGCGAGTTGACAGACTGCCACCATCTCAACGGCAGTCGCTACAACGTCGAATACAATATTGACGGCTGTTCGTGGTTGTACGAAGGCGTATTTGACGAGGTGAAGCTGGAGATGAAACTTGAGTCCGTCATCTGCGGCGAAGGCGCGATTGCCAACGGCGTGCTGGAGCATGCCGACTACGAAGAAGCCGGCGGCGCTTACGCGATCTCATATTCAACCGCCACCTCACCCACTCAGATTTACACCGTCAAAAACGGCGCGGTCACTTTGCACACCCGCGAGCGCGTGCTAGGCATCTCCGCCGAGTGGCTCGCGCCCGGCGAAGACGCCTCGTTCACTTCACATGACAGCCTGCGCGTCTCGGCCCGCCTCTACTTGCCCGCGCCCGCGCTCAAGTTCGAGGGGCAACGCCCGCTCGTCTACTACGTTCACGGCGGCCCGCAGAGTCAGGAGCGCCCGGACTTTGCCTGGTTCTCCATGCCGCTCATCCAGTTTCTCACCCTGAACGGTTTCGCCGTCTTCGTCCCCAACGCGCGCGGCAGCACCGGCTACGGCCTGAGCTACACCAAGCACGTTGACCATGATTGGGGCGGGCAGGATCGGCTTGATCACGTTCATGCGATGACAAAGATTCTACCGAACGACAAGCGCGTTGACGTGAAACGCGCCGCAGTAGTTGGCCGGTCTTACGGCGGCTACATGACTCTCACTCTCGCCGCCCGCCACCCCGAACTGTGGTCAGCCGCCGTGGATATGTTTGGCCCCTACGACCTCTTCACCTTCGTAGATCGCCTGCCCGAAACGTGGAAGCCGTACTTTCACATTGCCATTGGCCACCCGGAGAAAGACCGCGATCATCTGGTGGAGCGCTCGCCGCGCACCCACATCGAAAACATCGCCTGCCCGCTGCTGGTCATTCAAGGCAAGAACGATCCGCGCGTCGTCGAGCGCGAGTCGCGGGACGTGGTAGAACAACTGCAAGCCAAAGGCAAGACCGTCGAATACCTGATGTTCGAAGACGAAGGCCACGACGTGCTCAAATACGATAATCGCGTGCGGTGCTACAACGGCATCACCGACTTCTTCAGGAAGTATCTCAAACCGTGAACTATTACTAGTGAACAGTCAACAGTGAACAGTGAACAGTGAGCGGCAACAACTGTTCACTGTTCACTAACCACTGTTCACTGCCCAACATGCCTCTCAAAGAACTTCCCTTCTGGTGGGACACCGCCAACTTTCCCCCCGCCGACCCGGCCCTTCCCGCCGGCCAAGTGGATGTGGCCGTGATCGGCAGTGGGTTCACCGGGCTGGCCGCTGCCCGAATGTTAGCCAAGCGTGGCGCAACGGTGGCCGTGCTCGAAGCCGAGACGATTGGCTGGGGCGCAAGCTCGCGCAACGCCGGCATGACCCTCACCGGCCTCAAAGTTGGCGCGAGTGCATCGTTCGCCAAATACGGACGCGACCTCACCCGCCGCATGTTTGCCGCCTCGGTTGCCTCCATTGACTGCGTCGAGCAAATCGTCAAAGAGGAAGCGATTGACTGCAACTTCGCGCGCTCCGGCCATCTCGAAGTGGCCTGCAAGCCGGCCCACTTTGCCGATTTTATTCACTCCGCCGAAGTGATGGCGAAGGAATTTAATCATCAAGTGCGGCTGATTGAAAAGAACGAACTGCAAAGCGAGATCGGGGCGGACATTTATCACGGCGGGCTGGTGGATGAAGTGAGCGCCGGCCTGAACCCGGCCCGTTACGTGGCCGGGTTAGCCGCCTCTGCTAAAAAAGCGGGAGCGACTCTCCATGACCAGGCGCGAGTCGAAAGAGTGGAACGGGACGGAGCCGCGTTCCGGCTGAACACGAGTCGGGGAACCCTGAGCGCAAAAAATGTTTTTGTCGCCACCAGCGGCTACACCGGCCCGGCCACGCCATCCCTGCAAAAGAAAATCATCCCCATCGGCTCCTACATCATCGTCACCGAACCGCTCTCTGAGGAATTAGCGCGCAGCGTCAGCCCGCGCAACCGGATGATCTTCGACTCGAAAAACTTTCTCTACTACTATCGCCTCACGCCCGACAAGCGGATGCTGTTCGGCGGGCGAGCGGCCTTCTTCCCAGAGTCGACCAGCACTGTGCGCGAGAGCGCCGAAATTTTGCGGCGCGGCATGTCCGACGTGTATCCGCAGTTGCGCGAAGCTAAAGTGGAATATGTGTGGGGCGGCACGCTCGACTTTGCCTTTGATATGATGCCGCACGCCGGAAAGCTAGACGGTGTGTTTTATGCGCTTGGCTACGCCGGGCACGGGGTGGCGATGGCGACTTACCTGGGCACGAAGATGGCCGAGACGATTTGCGGCGACAATGTGGACAACCCTTTCGCCGAACTGCCCTTCCCCGGCGCGCCGCTCGGCCTGTACGATGGCCGGCCCTGGTTCCTGCCCTTCGCCGGGGCGTGGTATAGGTTTTTGGATTGGGTGAGTTGAGGGGAGTCAGTCGGGCAGACCCAGCTTGCCCCGAATGAAGGCGCGGACGCGGGTGGCGTCGGCTACCAGGCGGTCGTTTCTTTCATAGAGTATCCGGCCTTTCGTCACAACCTCTTTGATGAAAGAGTCGCCGATGGCGATTCGATGCTCGGTGTCTGCCGGGGTCTGCACCAGCACATCGAGACCAAACGACCTCAAGGGTAGCTCGTTCAGAATATCTATCGCCGCCTCAATCACGTTTTTGTCGGTCTCCATCACCACCAGCAAATCCACGTCACTGCCGCGCCGGGGAGCGCCGTAAGCGTACGACCCGAAAAGGATGATTTTGTCCGGGTTGAACTTTTCGGCGATCCGGTCAACGATTTCCTGGATGGCCGACATGGGGACCGTCGCCTGCTCAAGGCGGGCCGACTCCCACCGCTGGTACTCGTCGTACTTCAACACCACGGCCAGCTTCTCGCCGTTTCGTTCGAGGACGATGGGCGTGGTTGCGCTTTCAATATCGGCCCATTTCACCCTCACCGCCTCAGCCGCAGGCTTTTTGGGCGCGCGCCTGGCCCGATAAGGCGCCTGGACTTCTTTGACCCGGGAGCGTTTTGTTGGCATGGACGAATTATACTGTGCGGGCGCAGGCGGGCAAGCCGCTGTATACTTCGTTCGCTGGACTGCCCTTCGCCGGCGCGTGGTATAGGTTTTTGGATTGGGTGGGATGATGATCCTGACGCGTGGGTCAGCATATTGCCCCAAACGACGATGGATTGTTGGCGTTGCATTCATCATGATGTTGCTGACAGCCTGCACGGGAACTCCTGCAACTTCGACAACCCCAGCCCCAACAGATACTTCCACAAAGCTCAACGTCAACCCGCTGGCAGGCACTCGCTGGAGGCTGGTTTCATTGGACGGACAGACGCCAATGGAAGGAACGACGATAACACTTGCGTTTGAGGAAGGGATTCTAACGGGATCGGCGGGCTGTAATACCTACGGCGGCGGCCCTGATAGCGGCCCGTATTTAGCCACGACTGACGGCAGGCTTACGATTACCCAGACTGCGTTCACATTAATGGCATGTCTTGAACCCGAAGGGATAATGGAGCAGGAGACCGCCTATATCGAGGCGCTACAACAGGCGGCAACTTATCGGATCATAAACGGTCATCTCGAAATCTTTGACTAGACTGGTGAAGCCAGGCTTGTGTTTGAAAGCGAACACTGAAGCAACAGCTTCACGAGTCAAGGCCCACCTATGACAGCAACTTCCAGAACCCGCCAAACCGTGCATCCCGCCTGCCGCGATTTTGTGGCCGTGGTCGAAGAACTTTTGGAGCGCCGCCGGCGTGAGGCGGCGCAATCCGATCACCCTCGCCCATCCTGGCGGCAGGATGATTGGGGGCCGCGTACCTGGACACGCACCGAATTCGAGGACATGGTCTATGGCAGTTACAAGCCCATGCGCCAGGGACGCGTCACGCGTCCCCCGCGCCGCGAAATCGTAATGGACATCGCCGATTACCTGAATTGCTCGCTCGAAGAGCGTAACCGTTTATTACTTGCCGCCCGTGCAACGCCAATCACACCTTATCTTACAGGCACAAAACTTGAGGAAGCCTTGGAAGCCGCCATAGGTGTCGTCCAAAACCTGCCCCTGCCCGCCATCATCATTAACCGCGACTGGCATATTCATTACATCAATCAGCATACGCTTACTCTCAACGGTGTTACGCACGAAGATGTCACTGCCATTCCTCCGCCTCAACTAAACATCCTGCATCTCTTGTTCGACCCTGCCCTTCCGCTTCAACCGCATCTCATCCAAAGCCGCGAGTCGTGGACCCGCATGGCGCGCCAAACCATTTACGGATTCAAAATGGCAAACCTGCTCTGCCAGTTTGAGCCGTGGTATCAGGATCTAATCAACCAACTCATGGATTTGCCTGAGTTTGAAAATCACTGGCGCACGGTCCGAGTGGATGCGGCTTTTGAATCCGATCCCAGCGCCCAGACTCAACCCATCTCCGCGATTGTCGAGGTTGCCGTGTCCTCCGCACGGCCTCAGCCAAAACGCGCCCGCTTACGCCCGCTGTTGATCTCTGTCGGCTACTTCCAATTCGACTTCCCGCAAATCGTGGCGTTCCTGCCTGCCGACGATGAAAGCCGCTTCATTCTGCGGGAAATCGGAATCCCGGTTCCTGACACATTCCCCTCGCCCTAACAACCTCCTCGGCAGGACATTTTGTCCTTTGCGCGGATGCTAGAATGAATTTGTACTTTGCGTGCAAGGATTCTCTTTGTTTGCCTATATCAAATCCATTTGGAGGTAGAAAGAAATGAAACACGAAACTGGAGATTTTCAAAGCGTAGACGGTTTGCGTTTGCGAGAGCAAAGTTGGTTGCCCGACGGCGCGCCGAAAGCGGCTGTCATCTTGCATCATGGGCTGTGGGATTATTCCGATTATTACGCCCCCTTCGCCGAAGAATTAACCAAACACAATTTTGCAGTTTACGCATTCGACATTCGCGGACACGGAAACTCAGGCGGCGACCGATATTTCATCAAATCATTCGATGAATATATCTCAGACCTGGATGTATTCCGCAAACGTGTACAACAGCGCGCCAACGGCAAGCCCGTCTTTTTGTTCGGGCACAGTTTGGGCGGATTGATCTCAACGACATACGTGCTCGCGAATCCGAAGAATGATCTGCGCGGCGTCATCATCAGTGGCGCAGGCCTGAAGGAGGGACATGATGTGACGCCGTTGCTCAAAAAGATTGTCCCCATTCTCGGCTCCATCGCGCCTAAATTGCCCTCTTACAAACCTGATTTCAACTTCGGTTCGCGCGACAAAAGCGTGATAGAGAGAAAACTAAAAGACCCGCTCATTGACCATAAAGGACTGCCCGCGCACGCGGGTGCGGAAGGCTTGCGGGCCATTGCGAATGCCCAGGCCAACATGGAAAAATTTTCCGCACCCGTGTTGATCATGCACGGCATGGAGGATCATTGGACAAACTCGGAGGGCAGTCAGCAATTGGCAAAACGGGCCTCCTCCACAGACAAAACATTGAAAATGTACGACGGCTTTTATCATGAACTCCTGACTGATACTAATAAAGCCGTAGTCTGGAACGATATCATCGTGTGGATGGATGCGCGGCTATAAATTCAAGGAGCTGCATCAATGTCCAACCCTGCTCGTTCCATTACGGTCTTCGGCATTTATCTTGCCATCGCTGGCTTATCGTTTTTCCTCGTCCCCAACATGGTTTTGCTACCGTTGGGTTTCCCCACCACGACCGAAGTGTGGATTCGGTTGACGGGTCTCCTAACTGCGATCCTCGGCATGTACTTCCTGTACAGCGTGCGCTATGATGACCGTCACTTCTTCCGCGCAACGATCTTCGCCCGCCTGATCTTCTTCACAGGTGTCACCACGATTGTCATCCTGAGACTAGGGAGTCCATTGCTGATTGTTTTTGGTTTGGTAGATCTGGCAGGCGCGGGATGGACCTGGTTTGCCTTGCGAACTCAATAAGGCATTTGTAGAGCGCAACCACTTCATCATCGGCCAACAAGGCTGGGAAGAAGTGGCCGATTATGTCCTTTCGTGGTTAAATAGCAAGGGAATATAAATATCTGGGTTATGCAGTTGCCAAAACTTCCGCCGCAAATGTAGAGACGACCGGTGAGGTCGTCTCTTTTTGTTTTACGGATTCGGCTCGTCGGGCGGCGGCTCGGAGTAAGTGCCTTCGATGACGTTCGAGTCGTCGTCAGCGGGTTTTGTCTCTCGCTGTGAGTCCACTTTCCAGCCGTCGGTCTCGCCCCGGAGGGCGCGCATGTGTTCTTCGACAGCGTTCTGCGGGCATAGGCTGACGAAGGTGCTGAGACCAATGAAGATCACGGCCAGGTCGTCAAGTTGCCCCAGGATCGGTATCACATCGGTCACAATATCGAACGGCATAACAAGATAAGCCAGTGAGCCGACGGGCAAAGCCTTAAGCCAGAGCGGCACGCGCGGGTCGCGCATGAGCAACCATACCAGCCGCGCCTGCAAAATAAGATTGCGAAAGAAGTTCATGTTGCTATCGTAAAGGGTCGGGCGTTTATCGTTGGACATGGGTCACCTCAATATCTGTGAGCTATGCTCCCTCTGGATTTGGCAATCCAGCGGCGGACGCGAAGCGGGAAATCCGCCGCGAGCTTTCGGGTGCCTTGATTATACAATCAGTTTCAACCCCCAGAACACTGCTAGGCCGACGAGGATCGTCAGCAGGGCGTTGCGGGTGCGCCAGGCCACAATTGCGGCTACGATTCCGGCCAGCAGGCGCTCATTCTGCCACGAGATGTTGATCGGTTCGCCACCGGGGCGCAACAGTTCGGGCAGGATGATGGCCGAGAGCACGGCCGGCGGCACGTACCGCAACGCCCGCCGCACCCAGTCCGGCATTTCGATCCGGCCCCAGGCCAGGATGAACGACAGCCGCGTCAGAAAAGTGACGAGGCCCATTACAAGTATCGTCAGCCAGAGTTGAAGAGGGGTCATCAGAGAATTAACCGCGAAGCCGCGAAGCGCGCAAAGTTTTATTTGGTTTCTTCGCGCTCTTGGCGTCTTCGCGGTGAAAAGGATGCGAGACGTTCGGCGATCAGCCCGGTGAGGATGCCCGCCAGCGCGGCGGCCATCAGGCCGAGCTTGTAGGGCCAGTCATAAGCCGCCACTGCGACAAGGGCGGCCACGACTGCCGCCAACACCGAAGGCCGGTCGGCCAGCGCCGGGATGACGATAGCGATGAACGTGATCGCCAGCGTAAAGTCGAGTCCCCAGCTTTCCGGCACTTGCGCGCCGAAGAATACGCCGACGGCGGTTGAGAGTTGCCACGTTCCCCACAGCGCCAGCGCCGTGCCAAGATAATAATAGTGTCCGCCATTGCCTCCAGCCGGGTTGCGATAGCGCACAATGGCAACCGCATAGGCTTCGTCGGTCAGCAGATAAGCGATCAGCAACTTCCAGCGCCCCGGCAGGTGGGCAACGTGAGGCGCAATGGAGGCCGAGTACAGCGCGTGCCGCAGGTTGACGACGAAGGTGGTCAGCACGATGACCAGGAAGGGTGTGCCAGCCGCAAACAGAGTCGTGGCGATGAACTGGCTGGAGCCGGCAAAGACGATTGACGACATGGCTTGAGCCATCGAAACCGGCAGGCCGGCGCCGACGGCCAGCACGCCGTAGATCATACCGAACGGCGCAACGCCAAGCAGGATGGGAAGCTGGGCGCGAAAGCCGGAGAGGAATTCTGAACGGGGCATGAGGGCGTAGTGCGTATTGCGTATCGCGCGGACGCGAAATTTACGCACTACGCAATATTTCATTCAGCCAGCAAGTATTCGGCAATCAACTTCGCCGTGTTCAACAGCGACTCTTTGTGGGTGCGCTCGTAGTTGTGCGAGGCGTCTACACCGGGGCCGACGAGGCCGACTTTGACATCGCCGCCGGCCCGCCAGTAGGCCTCGCCGTCCGAGCCGTAGAAGGGATAAATGTCAGTCTTGTAGGGAATGTTGGCCGCCTTTGCCAGTTGGACGAGTTTGCGGTTCATGTCAATATGATACGGCCCGCCGGAGTCTTTCACGCAGATGCAGGCGCTGAATTCGTCGGAGGCCTGGCCAAGGCCGACGGCGGCCATGTCAACGGTGAGCAGTTCCACCAGGTCTGACGGGAAACCGGCGGCGGCCCCGTGGCCGACTTCTTCGTAGTTGCTGATGTGAATCGTGGCGCGTTGCGCCGGTTTCAATCCGGCATCATGGATGGCCTTCATCGCGCCGAGGATGCAAGCGACGGCGGCTTTATCGTCCAGGTGGCGCGAGCGGATGAAGCCCGCCTCGCTCACTTCGACTCGCGGGTCGAAGGCCACGAAATCGCCCACTTCGATTCCAAGAGCGCGAGTCTCGGCGGCGCTGGCGGTGCGTTCGTCGAGCCGCACTTCCATCGTGTCGTCGTCACGTTTCGTGTCGCCAACTTCTCCGCCGTGAATGTGGGACGAGGCTTTGTAGAGCAAAAGCGACCCACGCAAACGGCGGCCACCACTTGAAAAAACGATGCACCCTTCTCCTTCCACCGTGTTCCAGTGGAAGCCGCCAATTTTAGTCAGCTTGAGTCGCCCGTTGGGCTTGATGTCTTTGACCATCGCCCCCAGCGTGTCCACGTGAGCAGTGAGGGCGCGAGGGGCAGAGTCGGCGTGCCCGGCCCAGGCGGCGACCAGCGCGCCTTTGTTGATCACTTTCTGCTGAACCGGAAACGCTTTGAGGGCTTCGGCAGTGTAGGCGATGGCTTCCCCGGCCATTCCGGTGGGGCTGGGAATGTTGAGCAGGCCGATAAGAAGCTTCTCAATGTAATTCGGGTCAAAGTTAAGAGAGTGCGACAAGGCAATGCCTCCTGTAGAAAGGATAAGGGTCAGGTTGCTGAGTATTAAGTGACAGAACTCATAGTTGTCAGCCGTTTGATCTCTTGATTCTTCTTGCGTCAACTGAGTTTGCGAGTGAGAACAGAGTCAATGCTTCCAATGTGAATTGGGGAATTCTATCTCACCTGTCCTAGTTTTGGGGAGGTAGTTTTCCGTAAGCGACAGAAATAATAGATCGAGTTCCCAACTGACCACGTAGCGCGAGAACCAGTCCAGCACGGCCACAGATATAGCCAGCCGCCGCGGAGCCGGATATAGAGCCTGTCCTGAGCTTGCCGAAGGATAATATCGATCCCCCAGGCGTGATTGGGGTCGGTCACGGTGAGGTGGCGCAATAAATGACGAAAACACGGCTTGCCCAGATTCACCCGGGCAAGCCGTGTTCTTTTTTCCCCATCTTGACCCCCCGCCGCTAAAAGCGTATTATCCCCGCTCAAATGATTCTAGTAACGGGGGCCACAGGGTTTGTGGGCCGGGCGCTCTTGCCGCGTCTGGTCGAGGGCGGGGCGGAGGTGCGGTGCCTCATTCGCCCGTCCAAGATCAGCCCGCGCCTGCCCAAAGGCATCCCCCTGCAAATCGCCATCTCCAACATTTCCGATTTTCGCGGGGTGCGGGCGGCGATGGTGGGCGTGGACACCGTTATTCACCTGGCCAGCGCCGAGTGGTGGGGCGGACGCGGCAACCTGGAAAAGGTGGATGTGGAGGGGACGCAAAAGGTTTTAGAGGCGGCCAAAGAGGCCGGGGTGGGCCGGCTCGTCTACCTCTCCCATCTCGGCGCAGAAAAAGCGTCGGCCTTCGAAGTCCACCGAGTCAAAGGCCGCATCGAGGAGATGATCCGCGCCAGCGGCATTCCCTACACTATCATTCGCACGGCCCTGCTTTATGGCGAAGAAGACATTTTCATCAACGGCCTGGCCATGGCTTTGGCGACCCTGCCCAGCGTCTTCCTGATGCCAGCCAATGGCAAGGTGCTTCTGCAACCGCTGTGGGTCGAAGACCTGGTCACCTGCATCGAGTGGAGCCTCGACGACCTGACCACCCTCAACCAGACTCTCTCGCTCGGCGGCCCCGAATTTCTTTCCTTTGAACAGATCGTCAAAACCGTCATGAGCGCCACCCGCATGTCACGCAGTCTGGTGCGGGTGGGCGCTCCCTACTTGCGTTGGGGCGCGCGCCTGCTCGAAACATTTTTACCGCGCTCGCCGCTCACCATCCGCTGGCTCGACTATCTGGCCGTCAACCGCATCTGTGAATTGGTGAGCGTGCCGCGCCACTTCGGACTCAAGCCGGCCCGCTTCGAGCAGACGATTGACTACATGGCCGCCCGCAACTGGGGCGCAGAAATGCGCCGCTTTGTTTGGGGAAGATGATAAATTTATCAGGGTCTCCCGGCTTGAACGGGAAATAGGACGCAGACGCAAAGCGCGCGGATAAACGCAGATTTTATTTTTTATCAGCGAAAATCAGCGCGCAAAGCGTCTGCGTCCAAAATGTCTTTTCACGCCAAACCCGGTAGAGCCATTTATCATTTATCGTTCGTCATTTATCATTCGTCATTCGTCATTTCCTGTTTGTCCATCATCAAGCTCTATGATTAACATTCGCTTCATCGAAACCATCGCCGAGTGCCGCGCTGTCGAAGAGCTTCAGCGGCAGGTGTGGCAGGGCGACGATCTGGAAGTTGTGCCGCTCCACATGCTCATCACTGTTGCCCACAACGGCGGCGTGTTGCTGGGCGCGTGGGACGGCGACCAACTCATCGGCTTTGTCTTCGGCTTCCTCGGCGCCGACGAAGGCGAAGCGCACCGGCCGGCCATGACTCGCCTCAAGCACTGCTCGCACATGATGGGCATCCTGCCCGGCTATCGTGACCAGGGCCTCGGCTACAAACTCAAGCTGGCCCAGCGCGACGCGGTGCTAAAGGAAGGCATCCGTCTCATCACTTGGACGTTTGATCCGCTCGAAAGCCGCAACGCTAACTTGAACATCGCCCGCCTCGGCGCGGTCTGCAAGACCTACAAACGCGAAGTGTACGGCGACATGGCCGACGTGCTCAACATCGGCCTGCCCTCGGATCGCTTTCAAGTGAATTGGTGGATCACCTCCCAGCGGGTCAAGCAACGACTCAGCGGCGACCGCGCCCGGCTCACTTATCAAGCCTTTGCCTCTGCCGGGACGCCCATCGTCAATCCCACTCGCCCCAACCGTGACGGCCTCCCGGTCATGATCGAGAACATCACCGAGCCGCTTGGCGCGCTCGGCCTGGTCGAAATCCCCGCCAACTTTCAAGCCGTCAAATCCGCCGACAACGGTCTGGCCCGTGAGTGGAAGGCTCGCCTGCGCTCAATTTTCGAATCTGCCTTTGAAGCCGGTTACATCGTCACCGACTTCATTTACGAAATCATTGATGGCCGCCAGCGCGCCTTCTACGTTCTCTCTCAGGGCGAGGCGCGCTTGAGCGGCGAGAGTTGACTCCCCTCCCTTGTTCGCGCTCTTTGCGAACGGGGGAGGGGTTGGGGGTGAGGGCCGAGCCGCAAACGTTCCTCCAACATCTCCCGGCGTACAATTCGCCCATGCTTCGCCTCCTCATTGCCTCACCCTTCCCGGCCATGCGCGCCGGGCTTCGCGCGCTTCTCAACTCGCCCGACTTTTACATCATCGGTGAAGCAGCAGACAACGATCAAGTGTTGGACTCGGCTGAACTGACCGCCCCGCAAGCCCTCATTTATGATTTGGCTTTGGATGCCGACGACACCCTGAACACGTTGTGGCAGTTGCGGCGGACTCTGCCGGGGGTGTTGGTTCTGGCCCTCAGCGACTCGCCCGCCGACCCGCGCACCATGCGCGCCCTGCAAGCCGGGGCGCGAGGTTGCCTGCCCAAAACCGTCAACGCCGAGGAACTCACCGCCGCCGTTCGCCAGGTTGCCGACGGCGAACTCGTTCTGCCGCCCACCGCAACGACGGCTCTTTTGCAACAACTTCGCGGCGACGATACACCCGCCGAGACGCTCACCACCCGCGAACTGCAAGTTTTACAAGCCGTGGCCTTCGGCCAGACCAACAAAGCCATTGCCATGAAACTTGGCATCAGCGATCACACCGTCAAGTTTCACCTCGCTTCGGCGATGAGCAAGCTGGGAGCCGCCTCGCGCGCCGAAGCAGTGGCCGTGGCGATGAGGCGGGGCCTGCTTTCACTCTAACGGGCCTACCCATTTGGACGGGGCAATCTTGGCCGGGTGGCGGAGGCCGGGCGAGGATATAGAGTGCTAAAGTGTCAAAGTGTCAGGCGGCGATTATTGATGACCAGACTACCTGACAACTTGACTTAGGAGACCAATATGGCAAACGCACTTCAAGCATATTCAGATGAAATGGCCGCCGCGATTGAGAAGGCGGCAAAATCGGTGGTGACCATTGACGCTCGCAATCACGTTCCGGCCTCCGGCATCGTGTGGAGCGCCGACGGCGAGATCATCACCGCCGACCACATCGTTCAACGCGATGAAAACATCAACGTCACTTTGCCCGACGGCTCGACTCGTACTGCCACCATTCTGGGCCGCGACCCGGCCAGCGACCTGGCTTTGCTGAAAGTAGACGCAAGCGGACTCGCGCCAGCCGAGTGGGCCGACAAGGTGAAAGTGGGCAACCTGGTCTTTGCCGTCGGTCGGCCCGACGAGGTGATGGCAACATTAGGCGTCGTCAGCGCGGTTGGCGGCCCGGTGCATGGGCGGCGGCGACATATCGAAGCCTACATTCAAACCGACGTGCTGATGTATCCCGGCTTCTCCGGCGGGCCGCTGGTGGACGCCAGCGGGCGCGTGGCCGGACTCAACAGCAGCGCTCTGGGCCGGGATGCGAGTCTGGCTCTGCCGCTGGCGGCGGTGAAACCGGTGGTCGAGTCGCTCAAGACTCACGGCCAGGTCAAGCGCGGCTTCCTGGGCGTTCACACTCAACCCGTGCGCCTCGACTCGGCGCTGGCCGAGAAGCTCAAGCAGGAGACCGGCCTGATGGTGATCGGCACCGAGGCCGACGGCCCGGCGGCGAAGGCCGGCTTGCTTCAGGGCGATGTGCTGGTGAGTTTGGGCGAGGTGGCGCTGGTTGATATTCGCGATCTTCAAGCGGCGCTCGGCCCGGGCACGGTGGGCAAGGCGCTCAAGGCCAAGTTGATTCGTGGCGGCGAGGTGAAGGAAGTGGCCGTCACGGTGGGTGAACGACCGTCTGAGTCAAAATAACCTCTGACATCGTCAAACGATAAACGTCAAACGACAAGCGCGAGAGGGTATCTCGTCTGTCGTTTGACGTTTTAATCACGCCGCTATGCTAAAATCACGACACCTTATATTTTCGGAGACTCTATGACTTCCATTCGCGAGCACAGCTCCCTACGGGTCGAACAAATCGAACTTCGCCACATTTCAATGCCGCTGGTCGCGCCGTTTGAAACGTCGTTTGGCGTGGAAAAGGAGCGTGAGGGGATCATTGTGACTCTGCGCGGCGGCGGGCTGACCGGCTGGGGCGAAGTGGTGGCCTCACGCGAGCCGGGTTATTCTGCCGAAACGGCCCAGACCGAGTGGCACATCCTGCACGACTTTATTATTCCGAACGTGCTTGGCAAAGAATTCGCCGATGTTGAAACGCTGGAAAAATTATATGACGGCGTGCGCGGCCACCCGATGGCCAAGGCCGGGATTCAGGCGGCGCTCTACGATTTGCTGGCGCAGGCGCAAGGCGTGTCACTGCAAAAAATGCTGGGCGGGCGCGGAGACAGGGTGCGGGTCGGGGTGTCGGTTGGTATTCAGCCCAGCGCCGAGGCGCTCGTCGAACGAGTCCGGGCTTACCTGGCTGACGGCTACACCCGGATCAAAATGAAGATCAAGCCGGGCCGCGACGTGGCCGACGCGAAAGCCGTCCGCAAAGCCTTCCCCGACATTCTTCTGCAGGTAGACGCCAACTCGGCCTACACGCTCGACGATGCCAAGACGATCAAAGCCATGGACGATTTGAATCTCCTGCTCATCGAACAGCCGCTCTCGGAAGATGATATTTTTGATCACGCCAAGCTTCAGCAACAATTGAAGACGGCGCTCTGTTTAGATGAGAGCATTCTCAGCGCCCGCCACGCGCGCTGGGCGCGCGAACTTGGCGCGTGCCGCATCATCAACATCAAGCCGGGCCGGGTGGGAGGCTTGCGCGAAGCGATTCGCATTCACGACTATTGCGCCGAACATGATATTCCGGTTTGGTGCGGCGGCATGTTGGAGACGGGCATTGGCCGGGCGGCCAACGTGGCCCTGGCCTCTCTGCCCAACTTCAAACTGCCCGGCGACATCTCAGCCTCGGCCCGCTACTGGAAAGAGGACATCGTCGAGCCGGAGTTCACCCTCAATGCTGACGGCACGTTGAGCGTGCCGACCGGCCCCGGCCTGGGGGTGATGGTTCGCGAAGACTTGTTGGAGCGATTGACTATAAAGAAGGAAGTCTATCGCGAAACACAGAAGCGGGGCATGGCCTTTCCGGGACTTCAAGCGCGGCAAGAGAATTGAAAAATTTTGCTTATTGACACTTCCCTGTCGTTTCCATATAATCCAGTTTCGCTATCCACTCATTCGACATAAGCGACCTCCCAACCTCTTTCACCAAGAGGTCGTCTTTTGTTTTGCCAGGCCACAGGAGAGTACCGAATGGCGTCTTTGATTGACCGAACCTCTTACGCCCGCATCACCGACACTTACAACCTTCCATCTCTTATCGAAGTCCAGCTTGAATCGTTTGAATGGTTCAAGACCGAAGGGCTGGGCCAGCTCTTCGACGAGATCACCCCGGTTGAGTCATTCAACAAGGGGATGAAGTTGTTCTTCCCCAGCCGCGCCCCGGAATCGAAAGAGTGGGGGCTGAAATACTGGTTTGAAGATCCCAAGTACGATCCTGACGAATGCCTGGATCGTGACATGACTTATGCCGCGCCGCTATACGTCAAGGTGTTGTTGGCCGGGCCGGAAGTGTCGGAGCCGATCACGTCCGACATCTTCCTCGGCGACTTCCCTCTGATGACCGAGAACGGCACCTTCATTATTAACGGCACCGAGCGCGTCGTGGTCTCCCAGCTCATCCGCTCGCCGGGCGTTTATTTTGAAGCCGAAGAAGATCGAGCTACTGGCCGGCGGCTGGCCGCGGCCAAACTCATCCCGGATCGCGGCGCGTGGATGGAGTTCGAGACTCGCAAGAGCGACTATATCACCGTCAAGTTCAACCGCAAGCGCACCGTGCCGGTGACCATGCTCTTCCGCGCCCTGGCGGCGGTGGACGACGGCCTCGGCGTGGAAACGCCGATCAAGAAAGGCATGGAAGATGAAATCCTGGCCCTGTTCGCCGGGGTGGACACCAACCCGGATCGCCAGTACATCGCCGCCACCCTGCGCCAGGAGCCGACCTGGGAGATGAAAGAGAAGCGGCCCATCGCCCAGGAAGCCATGATCGAGTTCTACAAGCGCATGCGGCCCGGCGACCCGCCCACGCTCGACAACGCTCGCGAGTATCTCGAACAGCAATTGTTCGATCAGCGGCGCTACGACCTGGAGCGGGTGGGCCGCTACAAGCTCAACCAGAAACTCCAGCTTTCCGAGATCATTCCGCTCGCGCATCGCACGATCACCAAACATGATCTGATCGCCCTGATCACCCGGATGATCCAGATCAACAACGGCCTCGAGAACCCGGACGACATTGACCACCTGGGCAACCGCCGGGTGAAAACGGTCGGCGAACTGATCCAGGCCAAGCTTCGCATCGGCCTGCGCCGCACCGAGCGCATCATTCGCGAGCGCATGTCCATTCGGGAGCAGGGGGCGGCCTCCCCGGTGACGTTGATCAACATTCGCCCGGTGGTGGCCGCCATCCGCGAGTTCTTCGGCTCGTCGCAGTTGTCGCAGTTCATGGATCAAACCAACCCACTGGCCGAGCTTCGCCACAAGCGCACCTTGTCGGCCCTGGGGCCGGGCGGCCTCCGCCGCGAGCGCGCCGGCTTCGACGTGCGCGACGTTCACCATTCGCACTACGGGCGCATCTGCCCGATTGAAACGCCCGAAGGCCCTAACATCGGCCTCATCGGTCGTTTGGCCTCGTATGCCAAAGTCAACCCATTTGGTTTCATTGAGACGCCATACCGCAAGGTTTACAAGGCTTTGCCTGCCAGCGACAAGCGGTTGATCGGGCGGCACTTGCGCGAGGATGTGGCTCACCCGAAGACGGGCGAAGTGCTCGCGAAAAAGGGTGATGAGATCACCAAGGACCTGGCAAAGCAAATTGCCAAACTTGGTGAAGCCGATGTCGCCCTTGTTCCTTACGTGTCTGAAGACGTGCTCTATCTGTCAGCCGATGTGGAAGACCGCTACATTATTGCTCAGGCTAACGCGCCGCTCAACGAGTTCAACGAGTTTGTGCGCACTCGCGCCTCGAGCCGCTCCCATTCCAAGTTCATCTTTGCGCCGCCGGAACAGATTGATTACATGGACGTTGCCCCGTGCCAGATCGTGGGCATTAGCGCCGCCCTCATTCCCTTCCTGGAGCACGACGACGCCAACCGCGCCCTGATGGGTTCCAACATGCAGGCTCAGGCCGTGCCCCTCCTGCGGCCCGAAGTCGCCACCGTCTCCACCGGCATGGAGCGCCACGCGGCCCTGGACTCGGGGCAGGTGGTGCAGGCCGACGAGGACGGCGAAGTGGTGAGCGTCACCGGCAAGGAAGTGGTGGTGCAGACCGGCAGTAAGAAGAAGGCCTACCGCCTGCGCAAGTATCAACGCTCGAACCAGAGCACCTGCATTGATCAACATCCGGTGGTGACCAAAGGCCAGCGGGTGAAGAAGGGCCAGGTCATCGCCGACTCGTCGTCAACCGTCAACGGCGAGATCGCCCTCGGCCAGAACGTGCTGGTGGCCTTCATGTCCTGGGAAGGCGGCAATTACGAAGACGCGATCCTGATCTCGGAGCGGGTGGTGCGCGACGACCTGTTCACTTCGGTTCACATTGAGAAGCACGAAGTAGAGGCCCGCGACACCAAGCTCGGCCCGGAGGAAATCACTTACGACATTCCGAACGTGGGCGAGGACGCGCTGAAGGATTTGGACGAGCACGGCATTGTCCGCATCGGGGCCGACGTTGGCCCGAACGACATTCTGGTGGGCAAGATCACGCCCAAAGGCGAGAAGGAACTCTCGCCGGAAGAGAAATTGCTGCGGGCGATCTTTGGCGAGAAGGCCCGCGAGGTGAAGGACTCGTCACTGCGCCTGCCGCACGGCGAGAAGGGCAAGGTGGTGGACGTGCGGGTGTTCACCCGCGACGAGCACCGCGACCTGCCGGCCGGGGTGGAGAAGATGGTGCTGGTGTCGGTGGCCCAGCGCCGCAAGCTGACCGAGGGCGACAAGATGGCCGGACGCCACGGGAACAAAGGCGTGGTTTCCCAGATCGTGCCGGTTGAAAACATGCCCTACATGGAAGACGGCACACCCGTTGACATCATCCTCAACCCGCTCGGCGTTCCGGGCCGTATGAACATCGGCCAGATTCTTGAGACCCATTTGGGTTACGCGGCGGAGCGGCTCGGCTTCCGGGCAGTGACGCCGGTGTTTGACGGGGCGAACGAAATTGAGATTGAGGCCGAGCTGGCCCGCGCCTGGTTGATTGACCGGGCCTGGCAGGACGTGACGGAAGTGGCCTGGGATTGGCTGCTTGATCAGGCCATTGACCCCGAAACAATCGAGTCGGAAGATGAAGCGCGGCGGTTGTACCTGGAGAGCTGGCTGGGCAAGAAGTATGAAGCCGAACTGCTGGCGACGCATGAAGTGTACGCCCGCCGGGCGGCGCTGGCCGAGTGGTTGCGCGAAAAAAGTTATGACCCGGAGGCAATCCTGGTCTTCGATAATCATTTGCGAGGCCCGGCCCGGGCCGAGGCCGATGCCGGCGTCATTGACGCCTGCCTGCGGGTGTGGCTGGCCGACCACGATGTGAAGGCCGACACGCATCGCGTTCGCCGCGAGGCTTTGCGGGCCAAGGCCGAAGAGGTCATGAAGTCAAGCGAAGAGCCGCTTCCGATATTGGGCAAAATGAGTCTCTTCGACGGCAAATCGGGCCAGAAGTTTGATCAGCCGGTGACGGTCGGTATCATCCACATGCTCAAGCTGGCCCATCTGGTCGAAGACAAGGTTCACGCCCGCTCCACCGGCCCGTACTCGCTGGTGACCCAACAGCCGCTGGGCGGCAAGGCCCAGTTCGGCGGGCAACGCTTCGGCGAAATGGAAGTGTGGGCGCTCGAAGCCTACGGCGCGGCTTACACTTTGCAGGAGATGCTCACCGTGAAGTCGGACGATGTGCAAGGGCGCGTCAAGACTTACGAATCCATTGTGAAGGGCGAAGAGATTGAGGAGCCGGGCATCCCGGCCTCGTTCCGGGTGCTGGTGAAGGAACTGCAGAGCCTGGGCCTGGCGGTGGAGGCGGTGACCGACGTCGGCGATCCGATCAGGTTCGGCAAGGACGAGGAGAAACAGCGCACGCCGAGGCTGGGCCGGACGGGGTTGACGGGGCTGATGGAAGAGTAAGCGTGATGTGAAATTGAGGTTTGGGCAGAGGCCCTCGAAGTTCTGTAAGAGACTTCGAGGGCCTTTTTGTTTGCCAATGTTTATGCGAGCCAGGCATATTAAGTCACGAAGTGTACCGTGACATTGTCACTGAATATAGGCGAATGTCACGATTTAGCAAAAACGCTTGCCTTGCCCTGCGTCTTTGTCGTACGATGGCGCGTGCATGTAGCTAATTTGAGGACGGTGTTATTGAAACGCCGCTGTGTGGGTCGTTGCCACGAATGAGCCGGATTCACAGGCGCATCAGGTGACGCAAAACGCGGATGCCCATTATCCGATTTGGACGAGCGGAAAGTGATGAGTTATGGTCAAACGATTGCTCCTTCTCCTTCTTGTCTTTCTCCTAACAGCCTGCCAGGGCAGTAGTGTAGCCATGCTCGCGCCTACGCCAACTACTGAGCCGCCCACAGCTACACTCGCGCCGACCGATAATACGCCAAAACCAACAGCCACGCCCGAACCAACTGAGATTCTGACGCCGACCGCAACCTCTACGCCAGTCGAAAGGTTAGTCTATCCTGAAGGGTTGTCCGCAGTTTTTGTCAATAGTGATGGGAGCAATAAAGAAAAGCTTGAGTTACTTTCACCCGATTCGGTGCCTGCCGACACAGCCGTTCAGAACTTACAACCCTCACCCGACGGAAGATACTTGGCCTTTGGGGCGGTAACAGGGTTTTATCAACCAGGCACATATTACAGTGCGATGCATATTATGGATTTGCAAACCAAGTCTGCGATTGCGGCGACAAAAAATGGGGAGTGGAACGAGCTAGGCGGCGGCGCGTCATGGTCTCCTGATAGTCGTAAGATGGTGTTTTTTAGTAACGCGATCTGGGATAACGATATTGGGCAACTGGAATACCTGACTTCGTATGGCGATACGCGGAAACATCCTCTATACCCGGTTTGGTCGCCGAGCGGAGAGTATATAGCTTTTGCATGTTTTGAGAGCGAGTTCTCTTTCCCAATGAGCAGTTTAGGAGAGAGTCATGGTGAACTGTGTCTTATTCGCCCCGATGACACAGAAGTGCAAACATTGGTTGAGCACATATATTTGCCAGACTCGCGGCCTCCCAATGCTTTTTCTTGGTCACCCGACGGTCGCTGGATTGCTTATCTCGCAGGAGACACTATGCCTGATATCGCCATCGTCAATATCGAAACGAGAGAAACACGAATATTGGCATCCAGCCCGGCAAAGGATACCAATCCCGACTGGTCACCAGATGGAACACGAATAGCTTTTGCTAGCAATCGAAACGGCAAAGATGAAGTCTTTGTTGTTGGGTTAGATGGTAGGAACCTGACCAGTCTGACGCCGAATTCTGAATTTGATAATTTCAACCCAGTTTGGTCTCCTTCTGGAAACCATATTGCTTTTACATCTTTTGATCCAGGAACATCAGTCCACATGCTCACAACAATAACAACAGATGGAACCGTTTCAACACAAATCGGTTTCTCTGGAGCACGCCCGGTGTGGACGAGCGGAAAGTGATGAGTTATGGTCAAACGATTGCTCCTTCTCCTTCTTGCCTTTCTGCTAACAGCCTGCCAGGGCAGTAGTGTGGCCACGCTCGCGCCTACGCCAACTACTGAGCCGCCCACAGCTACACTCGCGCCGACCGATATGCCAAAACCAACAGCCACGTCAGAACCAACTGAGATTCCAACGCTGGCCGCAACCTCTACGCCAGCCGAAAGGTTAGTGTATCCCGAAGGGTTATCTGCGGTTTTTGTCAACAGCGACGGGAGCAATGAAGAGAAAATTGAACTCTTTTCGCCCGACTCGATACCGGCTGATACAGTGCTCGATATCCGACCCTCACCCGACGGGAGATACTTGGCCTTTGGAGCGGTAACAGGGTTTTATCAACCAGGTACGTATTACAGTGCAATGCACATTATGGACCTTCAGACCAAGTCTGTAAATCTGGTAACCAATACTTGGAACCAACTTGGCGGTGGCGCATCATGGTCTCCTGATAGTCGCAGATTGGTGCTTTCTAATAATCGGATTGTTGTCTGGGATAACAATGCAAACCAACTTGAGCATTTGACTTCATACGGAGATGTGCAAATGCACCATCTATATTCGGTCTGGTCACCTGATGGGAAATATATTGTTTTCGCCTGCTTTGAGAGCGAACGCTCATTTCCAGACCCATCTACTAATAATCATGGCAAACTCTGCATCATGCATCCAGATGGCACTAATCTGAAAGTGCTCGTTGATCAGGCGCTCTTATTGGGGGGAAGTCAGTGGGATATACTTGATACTGAGTATAACGTTTTCGCTTGGTCACCAGATAGTCAGTGGATAGCCTATATGGTAGGCGATGTTGAGCCTGATATAGCGATTGTTAATATTGAAACTGGCGAGACACGCATGTTGGTGTCCGGCCCCGGCAGAGATGTTAATCCAGATTGGTCGCCAGATGGTTCTCGTATAGTCTTTTCTAGCAACCGAAACAGCAAGTACGAAATTTTTACAGTTGGGGCGAATGGGGAAGGTTTGGCCAATCTCACGCCTGATTCCGAAGCTGACAATCTTAGTCCGTTTTGGTCTCCAACTGGCAATCATATTGCTTGGCTGTCTGTAACTATTACAACATTGCCATCGCAGACAGATATAACCTCATTAGGCGTGGTGATGAATCCTGATGGCTCAGGAAAGATGGATGTTGGCGCATCTGTACGCCCCTTAGTTTGGATACGCAGTCAAACGCCATAGCTTGACTCTCGTTTCGAGCAAATTTAAGTTGTCAAAACCGAATTATCAGCCAACGAAGTGTAGATCGCAGGCGACAAACGCAAGCACGACAAGATCGTTTCCAATAATGATGGCAGAGGCGCGAGATACTTGGAGACGTTCCC
>JACPWC010000084.1 GCA_016197225.1 Chloroflexota bacterium | reverse complement strand
GGGGTGAGCGACGATGACCATCGCCGATTCGGGAAAGTAGGTTTTGGAGTTGTTCATCAAATGAAAGTGATCGGTGAATAGTGAACAGTGAACAGTTTACTGATCACTGTTCACCGTTCACTTCACAAGAGGGGTCTCGCCGCTGATCAGGATCAGCACGTCCATATCACGGCGGTAATACATGCCATCCACGGTTTGGGCCGGGTCGGGCACAGATATTTTGCTGAAGCCGATGCCTTTATGGGCGGCTTTGTTCAGCACCATCGGCTCGTCGGCGCGCTTCAGCACTAGCACCCAGGTCTTGAAGCTGACCTGCGGCCAGATTTTTTTGGCGGCCTCAATTTGCGAGTCGTTGATCAGAAAATATTTTCGGGGAGCGTCGGGCATGGGCTAATTGTAACCGGGTTCACAGGGAGGTCAACGGATTGAACGTATTCAACGTATAGATCAAATCCGGTCAATCTGTTTAATCCGTTGACCCTTTTGAAGCGGCCTGGACGAAAGCTTCAAACAACCGGCGGTGTTCCGGCAGGTGCGGCAGGCACTCCGGGTGCCACTGCACGGCCAGGGCAAACGGATGATGAGGGATTTCGACGGCTTCCACCAAACCGTCGGGTGAACGGGCAGTGACGGCCAGGCCGGCGGCAACGTCCTTGATCGCCTGATGATGCAGACTGTTGACGCCGATCACGGGTTGGCCGACGATGCGGGCCAGAGCCGATTCTTCTTCAACCTTGATCTCGTGGGGACATCGGGTTGCGTATTCGGCGCTCGGGTAAGTGTGGCGGATCGCGTTTGGATATTCGCCAATGTCGCGATAGAGCGTGCCGCCGAGGGCGACGTTGAGGACTTGCGCTCCCCGGCAAATGCCAAACAACGGCCTCACTTGATCGTCGGCAGTTGCCCACCGCGTTAGCGCGAACTCGGTTCGATCGCGCTCTGCATCCACGCCGCCCATCGTCTCGTGCGATTCTGCGCCGTATCGAACCGGGTCAATGTCGCCGCCGCCCGAAAGAAGCAGGCCGTCGAGTTGAGCGTACAGGCCGCGCAGAGTGCCCTCGCTCAGGCCGAGTGGAATAAGGACGGGCAGGCCGCTCGCGCGTTCGACGGATTGCACAATCGCTTCCAGCAGTTCGTCGAGTTCGGCGCGGTCGGGTGCGGTTTTGGGGTGAACGGTGATGCCGATGAGGGGAGAGGGCATGGAGCGAATTATAACGGCTGAATGAACTCGATGCGGTTGCCAAATGGATCGCGAATTTCAAAGCGACGGTAGCCGGGAATGGGAACCGACTCTTGAATGGCGACTCGGTACTGCCCCAGCCGTTTCCGCCACGCTTCGAGGTCGGCTACTTCGTAGGCCAGGTGCGCTTTCGTCGCATTGCGATCCACGCCGTCCTCTGTTCCCACGTGCAGTTGCTGTCCGCCAACTTGCAGCCAGAAGCCGCCGCGCCCTTGCAGTGAGTCGGGCTTCTCGGTCTCGCGCAGGCCCAGCACGCCGCAATAAAACTGGCGGCCTGCCTCTTCTGCGCCAGCCGGGATCGTGATTTGGGCGTGGTGCAGGCGGGCGATGGTTGGCACGGCGAGCGGGACGGGCGCAAAGTCGGCGAAGGTTTTGCCGTCGAGGTAATCGGGGAAGGTGTGGACGCCGGTGATCTGCAAGTAGCACCGCTCCGGCTGTTTATCCCAGCCTCGGGCCAGCCCGATGCGAAGATAAGTGTTGCCCGACCTGAGCGTCGAGGTGAGTTGGGCTGAGATGTCGTTTGGAGCGCGGTCGGCTTTGCGTTGCGCGTCGCAGTAGTAGCGAAAGGCTAGGTCGGTGATTTTCAGGCGGTAGGTGAACCCGCCGTTGTCCATAAACTCAAGGCGGTAGTCCCACTTGCCCTCGCGCTGTTCGTGAATGGCTTTGTTGATCGAGCGCGGCTGGATCGTGCCCAGCGACCGCGGCCCCTGGCCGTCAATCACGTAGTAGCCCAGGTCGTGATAAATCGGCTGTTCAAAGATGGCGGTCACATCAGAGGAAAGAGATTTGTCGAGCGTAGTCTGCCTTTGCGCCTCGTCGGCCTGCTTCACGAAGCGCACCGAGGCCGGGTCGTAGCGCCAGTCTTCGGTGTGCGGCGGCTCGGGCTTGTGGCCCAGAAAGTTGTACTCGACGACGGCGAACGGAAAGACGACCGGCTTGCCCTTCACCAGCAGACTTGATTCAGAGATGCCGGTGTGAGGCAAGACCGGGCGGATACACTGGCCGCTTTCGTCGTAACCGGCCACGCACACCCGGCCAGCTTGCATGCGAGTCAGGTCGGTGATGGTGAGCAACTTTTTCATAGCGTCTGGGCGAATTGGCAATTCGCCCTACAAATGGACAATCTCCACGCCCGGCCAATGGGCGGCCAGCCTCTCGGCAACGAGGCGGCGGTGGCACTGTTCGGGCGTGGCTTCACTGCACAGCAGGCACGAGGCCAGCGCTTCAAACTCGTCGCGGTTGATGACAGCCGGAACATCCCGCTCGTCCATCAACTGCTCGAAGCGAGTCTCGTAACGCGGCCAGTCGTCGTCGGTTCTGTAGTCTTTGAGAATTTCTTTGGTCGGGGCCAGAAGAGGCAGATGAACATACTGGCAACCGGCGGCCAGTTCGCGGAGGAAGTAGGGCAGGTCTTCCTGCTTGGCGAAACCGGAGAGCTGGCCGCCGGGGCTGAGGCGGATGTCCACCAGGCGTTGCACGCCGCGAGTCTCCAGCAATCCAAAAAACTCTTCGGCGCGTTTTTGGGTGAAGCCGATTGTATAGAGTTTCATAAAAGCGGCGGTTGTTCCCCCTCCGCCTCGTCCACCGATTTGAGCAGTGACGCTGCATTGAACACCACGCCGTCGCCGCGAATGTGTTGCACGGTCACGTCCGGGTGCTCGCGCAAAATATATTTGGCGATCAGGTGGTGGCGGTGGCAGTCCGCCGGATTCTCTTCACTGCACAGGATGGCTGTCGTGCCCTCGTCGGCGATTTCGAGCAGGCGGGCGACGGCTTTGACGAACCACTCGCGCTTCATCACTTCTTGATAGTCCACTTCGTGCAGATAGTCCGCGCCCTCGGCGGGCAGGGTCTTGGACTTATAGCAGGTCGGGTCGGAGGGGCGGCCACCCAGAAATTTGCCGGCGAAGACGTATTGAATCTCGCGGCGGGGCAGTTCTTGTTCGAGATTGCTTTTGTTGAAGTGCGGGTTGTAGCGGCTGGCCGGAGCGGTGCGCACGTCCACCAGCGTCATCACCCCGTTCGCTTCCAGCAGGCGGATGAACTTGTCGAGGCTGTGGTTGCTGTGGCCGATGGTGAGAAGCTTCATGGGCAACGGCAGTATACCACTGCGTAACTTTTGTCCCGCTTTTGCGGTTTACTGGCTATAATACTTTCACCTCAACGCCACGCAACGGCACACAGAGTCGAGCCTGTAGCAAAGTTCCGGCTACAGCCTCGACTCTTGTCTTTTGCCAACACTAGCCAGACTTCCGAAATCTCTGAGATTTCGGAAGTCTGAGTCAAACATCAGAAGGAGATTTATCAAATGAAAATTTCTTTTGGTGGCCGTGCCCTGATCCTGGGCTGCGGGTCGGTGTCGCGCTGTCTCCAGCCGCTCATCCTGCGGCACTTCGAGATGGACTTCTCGAAACTGACGGTGATGGACTTTGAAGACCTACGTCACGCCATCCCCGAAACGCTGGCGGCGGGCGCGAAGTACGTGCAGGATCGAGTCACCCGCGAAAACCTGCCAACACTGCTGGGCCAATATGTTGGCTCCGGCGATCTGCTGATCGATCTGGCCTGGAACATTGACTGCGGCGAGATCATGCAGTGGTGTCACGACCACAACGTGCTGTATCTGAACACCTCGGTTGAGTTGTGGGATCCTTATGAAGATGCGGGCGCGATCTCGCCTGCTGATCGCACGCTCTACGTGCGCCACCTGGAGTTGCGCCGCCGTGTCAGTGGGTGGCGTGATCCCGGCCCGACCGGAGTCGTGGAGCATGGCGCAAACCCCGGATTGGTGAGCCACTGGACGAAAGCCGCCCTGCTCGACATCGCCGAAGACATACTCAAGAAAGACGGCCTCGACCCGAATCGCAAGACCGCGCTCGAAAGGCACCTGGCCGACACAGACTATGCCCGGCTGGCGATGACGACCGGCGTCAAAGTCATCCACGTTTCCGAGCGCGACACGCAAATTAGTGACAAGCCGAAAGAGGTGGATGAGTTTGTGAATACTTGGTCAGTGGCCGGCTTCCACGAGGAAGGCGTGGCCCCGGCAGAGATGGGTTGGGGCACGCACGAGAGGCGGCTTCCCCTGAATGCCCACGTTCACCATCACGGCCCGTGCAACCAAATCTGTCTGGCCCAAATGGGCATGAACACTTACGTGCGCTCGTGGGTTCCGCTCGGCGGCGAGATCATCGGCATGGTCGTGCGGCACGGCGAAGCCTTCACCATTTGCGACCATCTGACCGTGTGGGAAAACGATAAGCCAATCTATCGCCCGACCGTGCATTACGCCTACCTGCCCACCGACGCCGCCATTGCCTCACTGCACGAGTTGAAGATGCGAAGCTACGAGCTTCAGCCCCGACAGCGGATCATGAACGACGAGATCACGGGCGGCATAGACGAGTTGGGCGTGCTTCTGCTTGGCCACGACCTGAACGGCTGGTGGACGGGCTCGCAGTTGGACATTCACGAGGCGCGCAAACTTGTACCGGGCCAGAGCGCGACGACGCTACAAGTAGCCGCCTCGATTCTGGGAGCCGTGTTCTGGATGATCCGCAACCCGCGCCAGGGCTTCAACGTGCCAGACGACTTGCCGCACGACCAAGTGCTGGAAATCTCCAACCCCTACCTCGGCCCGCGCCCCTCGATCCAAACCGACTGGACGCCGCTCAAGAACCGCTTCGACCCGTTCGAGCGCTGGAAAGACAAAGGGCGGCCCGCCGAGGAGGATGTTTGGCAGTTTGAGGCGTTTGTGGCGTTTTGAAGGCGATCATTGACACTAAAAATCTGCGGCTATCTCAATTTGGTCGCCGTAGATTTTTTAATGATCACACCCTTGACAAACATACCGGTTAGTCGTATCATAAAATTATAACGATACGCTATACCAAAGGAGAGTACCGTGACAACCGATCCGCTTGATGCTATTTTTGTAACCACCGAAGAGTTGGAAGGCGAACTTCGAGAAAAGCTTGCCAAAATGATATTGCCTTTTGTCAGGATTAATCCTGAAAAAGGAACAATTAGCTTCAATTTGACCGGGCAAAAGCTTGCCACTAAGCAGAAGGTTTTGATTTATCTGCTTTCTCGCCTTGCTCTATCTACTCGCAACCCGGAATTTCAGGCTACAGTCCTACCCAAGAACATTGAATCTGAAACAGAGCTTCCGGGCGGAACTGTCAGGCCGAAGCTTACTGAATTGATACGGGAAAAGGTAGTTTTCCAAGACGATCAAGGGCGATATTCTGTGCGGTCATCCTCTATTCATAAGTCTTGGGCAATTCTCGAAAGTGCCATTCCGAAAGAATGACGCAACTATAACTATAACAACAGGAGATAATCAGTGACAACCCAACTCTTTAGTTCAACGCCTTCTTGGGAAGAAATAGCATCTACATTAGCTCGCGACGCCAGCGACACTATGCGCCTCATGGTCGCAATTTATCATCGGTTTGAGAACGAAGGGGCCGATAGCACGGACATCGGAACAGTTTTGAGAGACTATTTTCGACGTGCGCGCTGGCCTCGCCCCACAAATTTGCCTGCGACAGCCAACTATTGTGCAAGCAAGGGATGGCTCTCTGAAGCAGGTAAACCTGAAGGCCGGAAGCTTTGGCGTATTACGGAATGTGTCAACCCTTTGAGACAACTTGGTTGGGAATTTAGTGTAGATCGTCCGTGTCTACACCAGTAGTTTTCGGCAAGTCAGCCGGGGCAGCCAGCGTCACCTGCGGCGGGTTGATCCAGACCGCCGTCGGTAAGGC
>JACPWC010000083.1 GCA_016197225.1 Chloroflexota bacterium | reverse complement strand
GGCTGATTTCGCCGTTCAGTAAGGCCGATAAACCGGTGGCGGTTGTCTGCCCGAAGGCGCTAATCAGATAGTCGCTGTATAAATCAAGCAATTTTTCATTCTTCATCCGCCAAGTTTACGCTGTTTTTGCGTAAGGTGAGTAAGGTAAGATCGATCTGCCGCGCTCGCCATGCGCCACGTCGCGGTGACACTCAAAACAGTAACGTTCGGCGTCCATCTGGCCGTCGGCGATGTTAGACACGGTTTCGGCATGACAGCGGATGCAGTTCGCTTGAATGATTTCTCTGGAAGACTCTTTGGCCCGGATAGCGTTGGGGATTTCGCCCAGGGTGAAGGCGCTGACGTGGTTGAAGCCAGAACGGGCCTTGACAAAGTATTTTGGAATCAAATCGTGAGGCGTGTGACAGTCGTTGCACTCGGCCCACAGCTTGTGGCCGCCGTGATACCAGCCCTCGTAGGCGGCGTCCATGACGTGGCAGTTGTTGCAGGCGGTCGGGTCGTTGCCGAGATACACGGTGAAGTCGGAGACGTACATCAGCGTGCCGGCGACGATGACGAGCGCCACAATGCCCACGATTAGCGGAAGTTTCATAGCTTTTTCTCCCAGTAAAGGAATTATCTCGCATTGTAAATGATTTGCGTCATGCGTCCGCCGTTCAGGACTCGGCCAGTTCTTTTAATGCCTGCGGGCTGAGAATGGCGACGAAACCGCCGGGCAGGGTTTTGAGAAGGTTGCGATCGCGCGTAACCAAGTCATCCAGTTCATCGTCTTTAAGTGAACTAAACAATGCCAGGCTTCTCAAAAGCCTGACGGAACTTTTGGCAAAGGGAATTGACGGAATCAAAACTGGGGCGCTCATGACAAGTAACTAGTTACTTCTGATAAAAAATAGGGCAACGAGTTGTTCCCCCGTTGCATTGGCGGCCAAACCTTGTCAAAAGAAGCTTACCGGCCTTGTCGGAGTTTATTAGTGTGATTTATCATAGGTCAGTCGTTACAAAAAACACTCTTTTCCGGCTGGCCGCTATTAATCTCTTCTCGTTTACGTCGCTTCAATGTGCTAGAATTTCAAGGTGGGGCATCCATCACTGTGCGTCAGTGATGATTGTTACTGCCTAAATCCGACTAGAAAAGTATGCTACGCATTGTTAGCAGGAGGTTTTCACAATTATGGCTCAAACAGCAGTTTCTTCGGGCGTGACGCCGGTCGTCAAGAAGGGCGGGCGCGCCAAGTTTCTCATCGGCGGGTTGCTGATTGTGGCGGCGATTGTTTATTTGATCGCCACCAGCACTCAAAGCACGGCCCAGTATTTCCTGACAATTCAAGAGTTAAAGGATCGCGGTTCATCTCTGGTGAGCCAGGATGTGCGGGTGTCGGGCGCGGTGGTTGCCGAAAGCATTCAATACGACGCTCAGAAGCTTGAACTGCGGTTTACCGTCGCCAGCGTGCCCGCCGACCAAAAAGAGATTGACGCACAGGGCGGTCTGGCCGCCGTGCTCAACGCCGCCGTCAACGATCCCAACGCCGCCCGCATGGACGTGATTTACAACGGGGTGAAGCCCGACCTGATGAAGGGCGAGGCCCAGGCGATCATGGACGGGCACGTTGACGAGAACGGCCTCTTTCACGCCGACACGCTGTTGATGAAGTGCCCGACTCGTTACGAGGGCGCCGTGCCATCTCAAGCCGCACCTTAGCAAAGGATGAAGGATGAGGGCAGAAGGATGAAAGCCGAGCCTGTATTTCATCCTTCACACCTGCCCTAGCGGGCAAGTGCTAGGGTAATTCATCTTTCATAACTCCCATGACTCTCACCCTCGGCCTCGCCTCGCTCTTTCTTGCGTTTCTGTGCGCCATCTACGGCGCAGTAGTGGCGCTGATCGCCGCGCCGCGCAAAGCCACCGCCTGGGTCGAAAGCGCCCGCAATGCGGCCATGCTCACCTGGCCGCTCATTACCCTTGCCGCGCTTTCGATCATTATTATGCTGGTGAAGGGCCAGTACGATGTTGAATACGTGACGCATGTCTCCTCGCGAGCCATGCCCTGGTATCTCAAAGTGACGGCGCTGTGGGGCGGGCAGGCCGGGAGCCTGCTGTTCTGGTCGTGGCTCATGTCGGCCTTCACCAGCGCCGCCATGTTGAGGCGGTGGGACCGGGATCGCTCGATGATGCCTTATGTGATCGCGGCCTCGATGATCACCCTGGCGTTTTTCCTCAGCCTCAGCCTTTTTGTTGAGAATCCATTTCAACGCTTGTGGCAAAACGAGATCACTGGCGAGATTGGCCCGGCCCTGCTTCAACCGGCCAACTCGTCGCTCTTCACGCCGCTCGACGGCAACGGCCTCAACCCGCTTCTACGCCATCCTGGCATGATCATTCACCCGCCCATGCTCTACCTGGGCTTCGTCAGCTTTATCATTCCCTACGCCTTCGCCATCGCCGCTCTGGCCACGGGCCGCACCGACGACGAATGGATTCGCACCACCCGCCGCTGGACTCTCGTGGCCTGGCTCTTCCTCTCGCTCGGCCTCATCCTGGGTGGGCGCTGGGCTTATGATGTGCTGGGCTGGGGCGGCTACTGGGGCTGGGACCCGGTTGAGAACGCCGCCCTCCTGCCCTGGCTCACCGGCACCGCCTTCCTGCACTCAGTGATGATTCAAGAGAAGCGCGGCATGCTCAAAGTGTGGAACATGATTCTGATCATTTCCACTTACTCGCTCGTCATCCTCGGCACGTTCCTCACCCGCTCCGGCGTGCTCTCGTCGGTTCACGCCTTTGCTCAAAGCGCCATCGGCCCGCTGTTCTTCGCTTTCATCGGCATCACGTTTGCGATCTCGATGGGCTTGCTTTTCCACCGTTGGGACTCGCTCAAGAGCGAAACCCAACTCGACAGTTTGCTCTCGCGCGAAGCCGCCTTCCTGCTCAACAACCTGCTCTTCCTGGGCGTGGCCTTTGCCACGTTGTGGGGGACTCTGTTTCCCATCATCTCGGAACTTGTCACCGGACAAAAAGTCACGGTGGGGCCGCCCTTTTATAATCAGGTGAACGGCCCCTTGCTGGCAGCCATTGTTCTGCTCATGGGCGTTGCCCCGCTGGTGGCCTGGCGCAAAGCGTCGGCCAGATCGTTGGGGCGGCTGATGTGGATTCCGGCGGTCCTCACCCTCGTCGCCCTCGTCGCCTTTTATCTGCTGGGCGCGCGGTCATTTGGGGCGTTGCTCGGCTACGGCATCGCCACATTCGTCGGCCTCACCACCCTCTCCGAATTTGCGCGCGGGGTTCGGGCCAGGATGCGGCTGGGGGAAAACCCGGCCCTGGCCCTGATCAACCTCGCCGCCCGTAACCGCCGACGTTACGGCGGCTATGTGATCCATCTTGGAGTGGTCGTCATGGCCTTTGGCGTCGTCGGCTCCTACATGTTCCAGCAGGAAACGCAGGCCACCCTCAATCGCGGCGAGACGCTCTCGCTCGGCGGCTTCACCATGAAATTTGATTCGGTGGCTCAATTCAACACCGACGACCGCCGTGAAGTCACTCGCGCCACCGTCAGCGTCTTTGACGCCGGCGGCTCACCGGTCGGCGTTCTGCACCCGCGCCGCGACTTCTTCCTCGACAGCGGCCAGCCCATGACCATCCCCGGCGTGCGCTCCACCCTCGGCGAAGATTTTTACGTTCTGCTGGTGGACTGGCAACCGATCTCGTCCAACAGCGCCACCTTCAAGATTTACGTGAATCCACTCATCAACCTGGTGTGGTGGGGCGGAATCATTTTCATCATCGGTACGCTGGTGGCCGCCTGGCCCGACGCCGCCGAAGAGAAACGTTATGTGTCCGCGCCGGCTGGCGTCGCAACCCGTTCGGTAGGAGCTGACTGATGACGAAGAACCGGTTGTCAAGTTATCAGTTACCAGTCATCAGTTTTTACTGCTTACTGCTTACTGCTTACTATTTACTTTTCACTGTTCCGGCCTTTGCCCAAAACGACGGCCCGACCGACGATGATGTGAACGCCGTGGCCAAACAGCTTTACTGCCCGGTGTGCGAGAACACCCCGCTCGACGTGTGTCCCACCCAGGCCTGCACCCAGTGGCGGGCCACCATCCGTGAAAAGCTGGCCGCGGGCTGGACGGAACAGCAAATCAAAGATTACTTCGTCCAACAATACGGCGAGCGCGTCCTGGCCCAGCCTTCGACCAACGGCCTCAACATTTTGATCTGGGTTTTGCCGCCGCTGGCCTTGCTAGTGGGCGCATTCTTCCTGGCCCGTTACCTGCAATCGGTGAACGCCCACCGTCCGGCCCCGGCCTCTGCGCCCGAACCCGCCGACGACGACCTGGCGGCCCAACTGGAAAAGGAACTCGCCAAACGGCGATGAACGACAATGAACAATGAGACAATGAACAATGCACAGGCCGTTGCCCCTGAATCTCCTGCCGCCCCGAATTCGCCTGTCACTCTTCAGCGTCGCCTCGGCCAGATTGTTGCCTGGATCGTATTGTTGGCGTTGCTGGTGATGGTGGCCTTGCAGTTGTACCGCCGCACCCTCGGCCCAGTATCCAGCAGCGGCGCGCCCGATTTCACCCTAACCACGTTCGACGGCGAAACCATTCCGCTCTCGTCCCTGCGCGGCAAGGTGGTCGTCGTCAACTTCTGGGCTTCGTGGTGCAAGCCCTGCGAAAAAGAGGCGGCGGAACTGGAGGCCTTCCACCGGGCTTACAAAGATCGTGACGTGGTCATGCTCGGCGTGGATTACGTGGATACCGAAACCGAAGCCCGGGCCTACATGGCGAAGTTCAACATCACTTACACCAACGGCCCCGACCTCGGCACTCGAATCTCGCAAGCCTTCCGCATCAAGGGTGTGCCTGAGACTTACGTCATTGATCAGAACGGCAAGCTCGTCCAAACCATCATCGGCGAAACGACGCAGGCCAAGTTGGCCGCTATCGTTGACCCGCTTCTCAAGTAATGCTCAAGGCACAATTCACAGTGCTCAATTTGTGAATTGTGCCTTGTGAATTGTGAATTCTTCTATGGACATTGGTTCAATTCTCATTTCCGTCGCCCTCTTCCTGCTCGTCGCCGCGTTCGTGGCCCGGCCACTGCTGGAGCGCGTGGGCGTCGCCGACGGCTCTGACTCGCCCGCCGACAATTTGCTCACCCAGCGCGAGGCCGTGCTGATCGAATTGCGCGATCTGGATTTCGATCACGAAACCGGCAAAGTGAGCCATGACGATTACGCAACCCAGCGCGCCCGGCTGGTGGCCAAAGGCGTCGAAGTGTTGCGCGCGCTTTCTGCCATCGGCAAAAATGAAAGCCCTGCGCCCGCCTCCGATGATTTTGACGACGCGATTGAAAAAGCCGTCGCCGCCCGCCGCAGGCGCAAAGCTACGCCGGCTTCCGCTGGCCATGTAGACGACGAGATCGAAAAAGCCGTTGCCGCCCGGCGCAAGATGAAAACTATTCCGGCTGAGGCAAATGTTGAAACCGAGGCCGCCCCCGCGCCGGGCCGCGACCTCAATGACAATGGCCGATTGGCAAAATTCTGCTCTCACTGCGGCGCGGCGGCTCAACCCGGCGACAAGTTCTGCGCCCGGTGCGGCGCGAGCCTGGCTCTGACCCCGGAGTCGACATGAGTCGCTTCTCCCAATTTTTTTTGATCAACCTCAAAACGATATTCTTTGTGCTTTCTGCGGCAATGCTCCTCGCCGCCTGTTCGCTGGCCGGAGACGTGACTCCGCCGCCCGGCTTTGAAGACACGGGCTTGTCAGATGCCGGCCCCAGCGCCGCCCCGGTCTTCGATCTCGGCCCCGGCTACCCGGCCTCCATGCCGTCTGCCGCCGAGGGCGCAACGCTCTACTCGCAAAACTGCACCCGCTGTCACGGCCTCACCGGCGGCGGCGACGGCGAACTGGTGAGCCAGATTCAATTTCCGGTTCCGGCCTTCAACGTTCCCGACCTGGCCCGCGCCACGACTCCCTTTCGCTGGTACAGTGTCATCACCAACGGCAACCTCGAGCGCGTCATGCCGCCCTGGGGCGGCTCGCTCAGCGAGTCGCAACGCTGGAGTCTGGTGGCTTACCTCTACAGCCTGAGCGGGCAGGCGGACGCCGAGTTGGGCCAGGCGGTGTATGAAGCCAACTGCGCCGACTGTCACGGCGACAGCGGCGCGGGTGACGGCCCCGGCCAGCGAGCGAGTGGCAACATTTCCAGTTTTAGTGATCAAGTCTTCATGGCCGCCAAGTCCAACAACGACTTTTTTCTGGCGCTGACTGACGGCATTAACGGCGAGCACAAATTTGCCGACTCGCTGAGCGAAGACGAACGTTGGGCCGCCGCGGATTACGCGCGGGCGTTTTCCTATGACTTCGCCGAAGTGGCGGCGGCTCCAGCTTCCACCGGAACTGTGACCGGCACGATCAGCAACGGCACTACCGGCGCAAACACGCCCGCCGATCAAGCGGTGGTCTTGCATCTCTTCGATAGTTTTCAGGAGACGAGCACAATCACCACGACCGTCCAGAGCGACGGCGCGTTTGAGTTTGCCGATGTTGAACTGGCGCCGGATCGCGCCCTCATCGTCAGCGCCCGTTACGGCGACGTGCTTTACACCTCGGATGTTGCCCAGGTGAAGGCCGGCCAAACCGTCTACGACTTGCCGGTGCAGGTCTTCGAGTCCACCACCGACTCGTCTGTCCTCTCGGTCGAACGCATGCACGTCATCTTCGACTTCAAAGAAGACAAGGTTCAGATTGGCGAACTGTTCATCATCAACAACAACGGCGACAAAACGCTCGCCCCCGTCTCGGAAGACGGCCCCACCTTCAGCGCCGCCCTGCCAGCCGGGTTCGCCGAGCTTTCGTTTCAAGATGACGTTATCGGCGGTCGTTATCAACAAACCGCCGACGGTTTCGCCGATACCTTGCCGGTTCGCCCCGGCGCCGGCGCGCAACAGATTCTCGTTTCCTTCTCACTGCCTTACGCCGACGCCTTGAGCTTTGCTCAAAAAATTTCCTATCCCACCTCAGCCGTCAGCGTGTTGTTGCCCGACAACGGGGTGACGCTGACCGGCGCCGGCTTGCGCGACGAAGGTTTGCGTGACGTGCAGGGCGCGAACTATCACTCCTTCACCGTTGAGGCGATGGCCGCCGGAGACAACATTGCTTTTTCGCTCGAGGGGAAGCCGTCGTTGGCAGCAACCACCTCCGGTGGTTCAACATCCGCCTCGACGGTTGCCCCGGCCTTCGACGTTCGCACCGTCCTCATCGGCGGCCTGTCGCTGGCGCTGTCCGTGGCCGTCATTGCCTACTGGTGGATTCAGCGCGGCGGGAGCAACGTCAAACCTACCCAGGCCGCGCCGCCCTCGGGCCAGACTTACGACGAGTTGCTCGACGAACTGGCCGAACTCGACGACGGCTTTGAAGCCGGCGAATATTCCGAGGCCGAGCACCACGCCAAGCGCGAGAAGCTGAAAGCGGAATTGAAGCGGCTGGTGGAAAAAGAGAAGAAGTAGTCAAACGTCAAACGAAAAACGTCAAGTCAATTGTCGTTTGACGTTTGTCGTTTCACTGTTCACGCCGTCATGATCGAAATCCACGCCCTCGTCAAAACCTTCGGCCTCAAGCCCGTCCTGCGCGGCGTGGAATTGACGATCCAGCCCGGCGAGTTTCTGGCGCTGGTGGGGCCGAACGGCGCGGGCAAGACGACCCTCCTTCGGATCGTAGCTTCGCTGGCCCGCCCCACCTTTGGCCGGGTGCGCCTTAACGGTTTTGAGATTCCGGCCCAGGCCGACGACGCCCGCCGCCTGCTCGGCGTGGTCTCACATCACCCCCTGCTTTACGGCGACCTCACCGCCGCCGAAAACCTGCGCTTCTACGGCGATGTTTACGCCGTGCCCAATTTGCCAAAACGTGTTGATGAAGTTCTGGCGCAGGTGGGCTTGAGCAAACGGCGGCATGATCTGGTGCGCACCTTCTCGCGCGGCATGGCCCAGCGGCTGGCAATTGGCCGGGCCATTTTGCACGCGCCCCAGATCATGCTCTTCGACGAGCCGCACACTGGCCTCGACCAGGACGCCAGCGCCATGCTGGACGGCATTCTCAAGAGCGTGGCCGCCCAGGGCCGGACGGTGCTGATGATCTCGCACGACCTGCCTCACGCCCTGGCTCTGGCCGACCGGGTGGCCGTCCTCTCGCGGGGCAAGATCGTCTACAACGAACCGACCGCCGGGTTGACGCCGCTGGAATTTGCGCGAGCTTACGAGACTTTAACCAATGGCTGATCAACCGTGGAAGCAGGTCGAACCCACGACCGCCGCCAGACCGGGAACCTCACGCTTTGCGGCTTATCTCAAAGCCATCTTCGCCATCGTCCGCAAAGACGTGGCCGCCGAAGCGCGAAGCAAAGAGCTGGTCAGCGCCATGTTGATCTTCTCTCTGCTGGTGGTGTTGATCTTTAACTTTGCCCTGGAACTGGACCGGGCCGCCCGCGAGAATGTAGCCGCCGGTGTGTTGTGGGTGACGTTTATCTTCGCCGGAACGCTCGGCCTCAACCGCACCTTCGCCGCCGAAATGGATCGCGGCTCGTTCGACGGCCTTCTGCTTGCGCCAATTGATCGCACGGCCATTTACTTTGGCAAAATGATCGGGGCCGCCCTCTTCATGCTTCTGGTCGAAGCCATCGTAATGCCGGTGTTCAGCGTGTTGTACGGCATTTTGCTTTTCAAGCCCATGTTGCTCGTCGTGGTTCTGCTGGGCACGGCCGGCTATGCCGGGGTCGGCACGCTGTTGGCCTCCATGGCCGTTCACACCCGCGCCCGCGACGTAATGTTGCCCATCCTGCTGTTTCCGGTGACGATCCCGGTGGTGATCGCCGCCGTCAAGGCCAGCACCGGGATCTTGCTGGCGGCGGAGTGGGGGGACGTTGCTCCCTGGTTCAACTTGTTGCTGGTCTACGACACAATTTTTATCGCCGTAGCTTTCATGGTGTTTGATTATCTGGTAGAGGAATGACGAAGTTGAACAAATAAACTTTGACAAGGAGATTGACTATGTCTGTATCTGCGCCTCGAAATCTACAAATCCTGACCGTCGTCACTGCCGGGTTGATGCTGATCGCGCTTGGCCTGGTGTTCCTTTATGCGCCGCAGGAAGCCACCATGGGCGAAGTGCAACGCATCTTCTACTTTCACGTCCCGTCAGCCTGGGTGGGCGGGCTGGCGTTCTTCGTCACCCTGTTGGCAGGCATTGCCTATTTGCGAACCGGCGACGATAAGTGGGATCGCGTCGGCTACTCATCAGTGGAGATTGGCGTGACGTTTGCGCTGATGACGCTCTTCAGCGGCATGTTGTGGGGGCGGCCTGCCTGGAACACCTGGTGGACGTGGGACCCGCGCTTGACCACGTTCACGATTCTGTTGCTGGTCTACTTTGCCTATCTCATGTTGCGGCAGGGTATTGAAGATCCGGGCCGCCGCGCCCGATTCGCCGCCGTGTACGGTATCGTCGGCTTCGTCAGCGTGCCCATCACCTACTTTGCCATCCAGTTGGCGCGCTCGATCCACCCGGTGCTCTTCGGCCCCAACAACCCCGACGCGCAAGGCTCCGGCGGCCCGCTGACGCCGGCCATGTTGCAAACGTTCTTCTTTAGTTTGTTTTCGTTCACCGTGCTGTACTTCACCCTGCTCTGGCATCGCCTGCGCCTGGCGAACTTTGCCGAGCGCGTGGAACAACTCAAAGCGAAAATGATGTCTGCGTAGATACGGCCTGGAGACACCAAGTGTCTTTGCGAAGCAGACACTTGGTGTCTCCAGGCCCAAAAGGTAAACCGTCGTGTTGCTTTCAACCCTCCTCGAACCCCCTGATACTTCCGGCTACATGCTGGCCGGTTATATCGTCTTCACCGTCCTGCCGGTGCTGTTCATCCTCAGCCTGATCCTCCGCCGTCGCAACCTGGAGAAAGACGAAGCGGCTATCAAGAGCCTGACTGAGGACGAGCCAAAAAAATAAGGGCTATTTCCACGCCGCCAGCAATTTCGTCGTCAAGGCAATTGCCGTTTGGATTGCCGGCCACCACTCAGGAAAGAGCAAGGATACTGCCGCCAAGAATGCGCAGCCGAGGAGAGTCACCACAAGATAAATCCACCTGGTGGGCGCGGTGACTTGAAGGCGCAGATGCTCGTCTTGCACGGTGGCATCGAACCGTAAGTTGCGCGAGCGTTTGCGAGATTTGGCTTTTGGCCTGAGTTTTGATTTAGTGTCGTCCGGTTGGGGTGGCCGTCTTGGCTCACCCGACCGGGTTCGTGGCTTGGGCATGTGACCCTCCAGAAAAACAGACTCCCACGGTTTTGTGGGAGTCTGAATTATAGAACATAAGTTCCATTTTCCAAGAGGGACAAATTTACTTGCTCATGCCGCCGTCAGCGCGCGCTGGATAATGTTCTGGATGTTGTTGACGATCTTGTCGCGCCCCACCTCGTCGCCCGCGCCGAGGGTGACGCCGCCTTGAGAGATATTACTCTGTGAAATATTCATCGTCGTTCTCCTGGCAGATTTATCAAGCCCACACCACCTTTTCAAATGGGCAGAGCTTAGATTTAGAACTCGGAGATATGCTTCGCAAAGCCCTCCGAGTTTTTACGGCTCTCCCGGTTTTAACGGGAAAGACGGCAATGTCATTCCGAGCGAAGCGAGGAATCTCTACGTTTGGCCCAGAGACCCCACGCTTTGCTCGGGGTGACACCTGGCAATCCCGGCAAAGCCCGAAGAGCCGTTTTTACTTTATGGCGTAGCTGTGGTTTCTGGCTCTAACGGCCACTGCGGACAGGTGAGGCGGTATTCTTCGTTAGGCGAATTTGACGCGCAGACGGGGAAAGTCGCGTAAATACCCGTGGTGGATATCCCCGCGTATCCCGTAAAGGTTCAATATACGACCCACAGTTAGTGCTGTTATCAGGGATTAATTTTATTGCGTGTTTTATGTTACTTTGAGATCAAGCGTCAATGTAAAAGTGGAAGAAAGTTCTCCCAAGACTCTAATGTTCCAGTCAGATGTGCCTTCTGTTTTTGATTGATGGACATGGAATGTTGCAGGCTTTCCCGGACTGGCTATTTTGGTTTCGCGCAGAGTTGATGTTGTTTTAAGAGAGTCGGTGAATTCAAACAACTCTACGCTAACTTTGCCTGTAGCTACAGTGCATACGACATCTGCCTTTTCTTGGAGATCTACGGGGAAATCCATGCTTTTTCCATCTTTAATAGGCGGATCAATAGTAAAGCGAATTACATTGGGCTTATCGATTTTATTTTTAAGTTCTAATAGTTTAATCTTTACGCTGATGCCGCGCCAAGATGTCTGCTCGTGTAACTCGTCGTTTGTTGGCACATCTGTTTCAGCTTGTTCTTCTACTGGGTTGAACTCTGTTGTAATACCTACGCCCTGATTTGCCTGCCTCAGTTCGTATTTGACAAAATCTTCCACAGCCGCTTTGTTTGTGCCTTTGACTTCAATACTGAAGGTGTTGCCATCATCATCCGTCAACACACCATAGGCAGTATGTCGGCCAGACTTGATCTCGTTGAACTTCAATTGTTCAGTGTTCATATATTCTCCTTGCGGCTAGGGCTATTTTACAAGCCTATTTTGAAATACATCGGAAGCCAATCCCTCCATTAGGAGCAAATGGCGTACCGGCAATACGAAATGCGATAGTATTTTTCATAGAGTCATAACTGGCATCGTAACCGCCCCCTCTTGCGCTTACCACATCTGGTTGGGTTGTGGAGTTCAAATCCAGATCTGGTTGACCTGGAAAATAAGCAGATCGAGTCCATTCCCAAACATTGCCGGCCAGATCATATATTCCCTCTGGCGATTTACCACTTTCGTATCGCCCGATGGGTTGAAGAATTGGATCTTCTTCATAATAGAAATTGGCTTGCTCAACTGATGGAGTTAAATTGCCCCAGGGCCATATCCGTTCATCGGTAAAACGCGCTGCTCGTTCCCACTGCAAATCGCTTGGTAGTCGTCGTCCGAGCCATTCACAAAATTGGCTGGCTTGGACTGCTGTAATATTTACAACCGGCAATTTAGTATTTGCATCCCCACTATAACTTGATGATGGAGCAATAGGAAGTGAGCAATTGCCTGATTTTACACAAAGCAAATAGCGGTCATTTGTTACTTCGTATGGTTCGATTTCGAAGGCTTCAACCCGATATTTTTGTCTGGGAAGGTATGAAGGATCATCGTTTACGTATCTAGAATCTCCCAGAATTACCTCTGATTCGGATATGGAAATTAACGCAGGCCCCATTGCTTGTTGGCGTAAAATCGCATTTCGAATTGGATTGTAGCTGAGCACAACAACGAGAACGATCGCAACGACCAACATTCCGATCGTCACCAACCGCCCCCGACGTTCGGCGCGGGCGCGGGCCAAGGCGCTCTCAGCCAATTTCTGTGCGTCCTCGAGTTCCTTCTGCCGCCGCGCTTCTTCTTCGCGTTGCTCGCGTTGCACTTCGGCCTCGCTCTTGGCCAGCAGTTCTTCGGCCAGGGGAGTCAGGCGTAGGGCGGCGCGATGCGGCGCAATCACCGCCAACCGTTCCGGCGATAGCAGAGTCTTATACCGCTCGTAGGTGCGCGTTTCCTGTTCCAACAACTCCTGCGCCGCTTTGCGGGCCTGGGCCTCCGGGTCAAGTTTGATCTGGTCGAGCAGGTAATCATGGGCCAGTTCGTACGTCAGCGCCGCGGTCATTTCGGGCGAGAGGCCCGAGGCCAGTTCGTACGCCGGCTCTGCTTGGGTCGGGTCGGCTTCCTGTTCTTGGGCGCGTAAGAGGCGGCTGTCCACGAGTTGATTGAGCACCGCCTGCACCGTTTCGGGCGGGAGGTCTTTGAGTTGACTGGCTTTGAAGTCGGCGATTAACTCAGACTGCCTCCGTACGGCGCGGCGGCCCTCGGCGGTGATGAGCGCTTCGAAGAGGCGTTGGGCGATGGGGCGTTGGGCGGGCTTGAGGTCACGGCCTAACACGCGGGCCAGGTGTTCGCGCAGGATGCCGGTCGCGCCGCCGGCCGCGTCGTATTGCGCGCGAGTGATGCTCGTCTTCCCGTCCGGCAGGTTGTCGTACAGCCCGGAGCACACCAACTGAATCTGCGGTGGGGGCAATTCGTCGGCGCCGGCGCTCAGGTCGTCGAGCAGTTGTTCCACCAGCCCGTCTTCAAATGCGATGCTGCGCCGCTTGGCCGGTTCGGTGATGACTTCGCCGGCTTCGGCCCGGTTGAGGCGGTTGAGGCGATAATCGTTGGCGAAAGGGTCTTGAATCTGCGGGCGGAAGTTGGCCAGATTGCCGAAGAACTCGGTGCGCATGGAGAGCAACCAGCGCACCGGCAAGGACTCGTCGCTCACGCAGTCGGCCAGTTCGGTCACGAATTCGGCCCGGCCCTCGGCCCCCAGTTGGGTAAACAGTTCTTCAGCCTGATCGAGGATGATATAGAGCGCCGTCTGTGGCCCCAGCACCTCACTCACTTGCCGGAGGAACTCGCGCAGGGGTGCGGTCGCCAGCCGGGGGGTTTGGCTCAGGTCGGGGATGAAGGCGCGTTTGACGGCGTAAGCGGGGTTGGTATTGTACGGGCGCAGAAAGAGCGGCAGATGCCCGGTCCCGATCAGGCGGGGCGAGATGCCCGCTTGCAAGAGTGACGACTTGCCCGCGCCGGATTCAGAATAGACATTATTGGAAATAAGCGATAATAGGGCTATGCTTACTTACACTACATTGAAAGATAATCCGCGCCAATTTCTGGCGATGACCAGTCTGACCGTGAAGGAGTTTGAGGCGCTGTTGCCCGTATTTGCTGAGGCGTAT
>JACPWC010000082.1 GCA_016197225.1 Chloroflexota bacterium | reverse complement strand
GTCCAGTCAACCTGGCCGGCGGGACGAAGATCTCTGCCGGGCGTGACTATGAGGGCTGGCTGAGGACCGGCGATACCCAACTCGAAGCCTGCGATTGCCGGAGTGAGATCAACACGATCCAACTGGATGGACAATGACTCGTTTCAACCGCCTCTTGCTCCCGACCCTGATTCTGTTCTTCACCACCCTTGCCTGCGCCCGTGGTCCGGTTGATCCGGGAGCGGGCGGCCACGTCACGCCAGTCGGCAGTTTGACTCCAACACTTGAAGCGACGCCCATGCCGCCCACTGCCGCCCCGACGGTTGAGGCCACCCCCACCACGCCTTTCTCGTACACGCCGCTTCCGCCGTTAGTCCCCGGCGAAACCTTGCTCTACCGCGTTCAATCCGGCGACACGCTTGGCCTGCTCGTCCAACGCTTCAACGTTCCGCTTGAAGACCTGCTCAAGCTCAATCAACTCTCAGCAGGCGAGTCGTTGCAGGCGGACGAGATCATCCTCATCCCGGCCCGGCTCGACCAGACCGGCCCCAACTTCAAGATTGTGCCCGACTCGGAACTGGTGTACAGCATTGGCGTGGCCGGGTTCGACACTGAGGATTTCGTGAAGGCGCAGGGCGGCTATCTCTCGCACTATCGCGAGTTCGTGCGCGAGACCATGCGCTCCGGCGCGGAGATCGTCCAACTGGTGGCGGTTGATCACTCGATCAGCCCCCGCATCCTGTTGGCGATTCTGGAGTATCAATCGGGTTGGGTGACAGACCCGGCTGAACCGGCGGACAAAGCCTATCCCATTGACTATCGCAACCCGGCCCGCGATGGTCTCTTCCAACAACTCGACTGGCTGGCCGACACCCTCAACCTGGGTTACTATCGCTGGCGCGATGGCTCGGTGACGGCGCTCGACTTTCCCGACGGCTCACAACAGCGCATTCACCCCACGCTCAACGCCGGCACGGTCGCGTTGCAATTCGCCTTCTCGCGGCTTTATAACGACCCGGAGTGGAGCGCCGACGTTGGCCCGGACGGCCTGTACTCGGCTTACACCCGGCTCTTCGGCGACCCGTTCGAGAGAAGTTTTGAGCCATTGATTCCAGACGGCCTGACTCAGCCCGAACTGCGCCTGCCGTTTGTAGACGGCCACGAGTGGTTGTACATCAGCGGGCCGCACGCGGCCTGGGAACCGGGTAGCCCGTGGGCGGCTCTGGACTTTGCCCCGCCGTCGTTGGAAGCCGGTTGCATCAAATCGGATGAGTGGGTGGTTGCGCCTGCCGCCGGGCTGGTGGTTCGTTCGGGCGACGGCGTGGTGGTTTTAGATTTGGACGGTGATGGGCGCGAGCAGAGCGGATGGACGGTTCTATTTTTGCACATTGCGGCTGAGGGCCGTGTGCCGACAGGCCGCACGATTGAGGTTGGCGATCTGATCGGACACCCGTCGTGTGAAGGGGGACGTTCGATAGTTTACTGAGACTTGGCAGGTCTCTTCAACGCCTGGTTGGAGTACAATTTGTAACTGCTCAGGGGCAAAAACCGGAACGCAGATTTCGCAGAAAAAACGCTGATGGACGCGGATACAAACAAAAAGAGATCAGCGAAAATCTGCGTTGTATCAGCTCGAGCGGTTTTTGCAATGTGGCTAAAGATGTCATGCCGAGAGTAACGAGGCATTTCTGCTTATGCTTACGGTGATGGTAGAGACTCCTCACTTCGTTCGGGGTGACATCCTGCACGGTTCGGAATGACTTTTCAAGTGGAGCGTTCGCCATGACCCTTGAACTTGGTGCAGCCTGGCTGTGGGACAAATATGGCAAAGAGATCGTTGATAAACTCCTCGGTGCCGCTAAAAAACCGTGGGAAGATTTCCGTTGGGATAGAGCCGCCACCCAATATCATAGCCGCCTGAAAGAACAGCACTCCAAGATGCGAGTGCTGGGCAAACCTGAGCCTGTCTCGCTGGAAGGCATCTTCACCGACGCCTACATTTTGGACAGGCCAACGGCCCTACTCCGATTCGATATTGAGCAGTTGAAAAAGGCGCACCAGGAGAATCGTTCGTTGGCTGGTGCTCCCAAACGGCTCAACGCCCTGCAACTCGCCAAAGAGAAAGACCGTCTGTTCATTCTGGGCAAGCCGGGCGCGGGCAAGACCACCTTCCTCAGATACCTGACCTTGCAGGCGCTCGAGGACAAAATCGAGAAGATACCGATCTTTGTCTCGCTTCATGAATGGTCGAACAGCGGGCTGGACCTGATGACCTTCGTCGTGCGGCAATTTGAAATTTGCGCCTTTCCCGATGCTAAACTTTTCATTGAACATATCCTGAGCAAGGGTTGGGCTATGATGTTGTTTGATGGGCTGGATGAAGTGAAGGCAGAGAGGGAACAACGCGCCCGGCTGACCACGGCCCTCAACGATTTCGTCAAACAATATCCCCAAAACAAACACCTGATCACCTGCCGCATCGCCGCCAGCGACTATGCTTTTCAAAGTTTCACCGACGTGGAGATCGCCGATTTCGATCCGGCACAGGTCAAGACCTTTGCCGGAAAATGGTTTGCCGACAGCCCGCCCAAAGGGGAAAGGTTTTTAACCGAATTGGATAAAGACGAGCATCGGGGCTTGCGCGAACTGGCCCAGACCCCGCTCCTGCTGGTCCTACTGTGCCTGGCCTTCGAGGACACGCTCACCTTCCCCCACCACCGGAACGAAATTTACGAAGAGGCTTTGGAAGCCTTGTTGAAGAAATGGGATGCCTCGCGCAACATCGAGCGCGACGACGTTTACCGGGCGTTATCGTTGGGGCGCAAGCGGCAGATGTTTGCCCGCATTGCCGCCGAGTATTTTGAGCAGGGTGAAATTTTCTTCCGGCAGGAGGACCTGGCGCGGCGGGTGGAAAGCTTTGTGTCCCGGCTCCCGGCAGTTGAAGGACGCGATGTGAGCACGCCGGACGGCGAAACCATCGTCAAAGCTATCGAACTCCAGCACAGCATTTTCGTCGAGCGCGCTCACCATATTTATTCTTTTTCGCATCTCACATTGCAGGAATATTTCACCGCCCGTTATATTGTGGACAACGCCGCCGAAGGTGCGCTGGCCCGGCTGATCGATCATCATTTGACCGACCTCCGCTGGCGCGAGGTGTTTTTGCTGACGGCGGGGATGTTGAGCGACGCCAGTGCTTTCTTCAGCCTCTTCCGAGAGGCGATTGACCGCCTGATTATCGAAGATGGGCAACTGATCAAAATGATGGAGTGGGCGGCAGATAAGGCGCTGGATTACAAAGAGATCGGGCATCCGGCAGTGGCACGGGCGTCAGCCCACGCCACTGCCGGAATTGGTGCCCTCGCCCTCGACCTCACCCTCGCCCGCGACCTCGCCCTCGACCTTGCCCGCGACCTCGCCCGCGCCCGTGCCCTCGCTCGCGCCCTCGCCCTCGCCCGTGCCCGTGCCCTCGCCCGCGCCCGCGACCTTGCCCGTGCCCTCGCCCGCGCCCGCGCCCGTGACCTCACCCTCGCCCGCGCCCTCGACCTCGCCTTCACCCGCGCCCGCGCCCTCGACCTCGACCGCGACCTTGCCCTCGCCCTCGACCTAGACCTCGACCTCAACCGCGCCCTCACCCTCGACCTCGCCCTCGCCCTCGACCTCGACCTCGCCTTCGCCATCGCCCGCGCCTTCGCCTTCGCCCGCGCCTTCGCCCTGAATGAATACTTTATAGGACTGATTCGGACTGCGTTGAAAGAGAGTGAAGGGATGGATTTGGCCGATTTAAATAAAGCCTTGCGAGGCTTGCGCGTTCCAAAAGATAATGCTCCCAAAGCGCAGTGGCAGGATTTTGCTAAAGAGTTGCAGACTGTTATGATTAGCCATCGCAATATTGGTCATGACTGGAATCTGACGGACAAGCAACGCGAACGTCTTCAACAATACGATTATGCTACCGTTTTGCTGGCACAAAGTTTGCAATTGGCCGCAGTATCAAATCGCAAGGCAATTGAAGAAAGTTTGCTCTTGCCACCGGGTGAGTGGAGCTTCTAATTATGGGTGTCAACATGCTCATCAACCCCAACACCGACTTCGGCGCTCGCGTTCTGCGGCGCTTGCAACATGAACAAGCCATCTGGCTGACGACGGTAGGCGCGGACGGCACGCCGCAACCCAACCCGGTTTGGTTTGTGTGGGAAAGTGAAAGCTTTCTGATTTACACCCAGCCCGGGACGCACCGCCTCAAGCACATCGCCCACAACCCGAAGGTGGCCCTGCACTTCGACGGCGGCGAGCGCGGCGAAGACGTGGCCGTGTTCACCGGCGAAGTTCAAATAGACGCTGACGCGCCTCCGGCAGACGCCCACGTCGCTTACCTGGAAAAGTACCGGGACGGCATCGAACGGCTCGACACCACGCCCGAAAGTTTTGCCCAAACATATTCCGTCGCCCTGCGTATAATTCCCAAGAAGTTGCGCGGGTTCTGATTACGAATTGACGATCTCAAATTTCGCGAAATTCGTGGAGATGAAGTTTTACGAGTTTGTAGTTGCCAAAACCTCTGCCATGAACTTCGCTAATTTTCGCGAATTGAATTTGGATAATTCGCGCCCATTCGCGTAATTAGCGGCTAATATATAAGTTGAAGCGCACGACTCCCAAAGGAATTACGATGCATCCCAACGAACAGCTCATCCACACCTTCTACACCAGCTTCCAAAAGCGAGACGCGGCGGGCATGATTGCCTGCTACCATCCCGACATCCTTTTTTCCGACCCGGTGTTCACTCACCTTCAGGGCGCGCGGGCGGGGGCCATGTGGCAAATGTTGTGCGCGCGCGGCAAGGATTTGACTCTCACCTTCACCAACGTCCGAGCCGACGACCGGGCCGGCTCGGCGCACTGGGAAGCGACTTACAGCTTTTCTCAAACAGGCCGCAAAGTTCTCAACGTGATTGACGCAACATTTGAATTTCGCGACGGCAAAATTGTCCGCCACGCCGATTCGTTCGATTTGTGGAAGTGGGCCGGCATGGCCCTAGGCGCGCCGGGCGCGCTCCTCGGCTGGTCGCCGCCCATGCAAGCCGCCATTCGCAAAACGGCCAGTCGTGGCTTAGAGGCCTTCATCCAAAAACAGGGAGCGCAGACGAATGCCTAACCGCGGCCTCGGGCGCGGCCTCGACGCGCTCATTCCCACCAACGACTCGGACGACGCTCGCGGCGGGCCGGTTGAACTGCTGGTCTCGCAGATCACGCGCAACCCGCGCCAGCCAAGAACGTACATTGATCAACAGGAATTGAATGATCTGGCCGCCTCGATCCGTGAACACGGCGTGATCCAGCCCGTCATCGTCTCTCGCAGTGAGGCCGCCAACCAGTTCATCCTCATCGCCGGCGAGCGCCGCCTGGAGGCCAGCAAGCTGGCCGGGCTGGCCACCGTCCCGGCCATCATTCGCGGGCCAACATCCGATCAACACCTGCTCGAACTGGCCCTCATCGAGAACATCCAGCGGGCCGACCTCTCGCCGCTCGAGTCGGCTCAGGCTTACAAGCATCTGGCCGACGACTTCAGCCTCTCGCACGACGAAGTGGCGAAGCGTGTAGGCAAGCAACGCGCCACGGTGACGAACACCATCCGTCTGCTCAAACTGCCGTCCAAGATTCAGGGCGCGCTGGCCCAGGGCCTACTCGTCGAAGGCCACGCCCGCGCCTTGCTCTCACTGCCCAACGCCCAGGCGCAAACGGCGGCCATGTCCACCATCATAGGCAAGGGGTTAAACGTCCGCCAAACCGAAGAACTGGTGCGCCAGCTCACCGGCCACAAGAACGTCAAACCGGCCAAAGTCAAAAAGTCCGCCGAAGTGCAGTCGCTGGAGAACCGCTTGCGCGACGTGCTCGGCACGCGAGTCAATCTCAGCCGGGGCCGCAAAGGCGGCACGATTGTCATTCACTATTATTCTGATGAAGAGTTGAACGCGCTGGCGGATCGGCTCATTGGGGACGAATAAACGACAGCGACGAAAGACGAAGGACGACTGACGATGGCAAGCCGTCGTCCATCGTCCATCGTCTTTCGTCATCTTCCATGCTCACCCTCTACAACGCCAAAATACACTCGCCCACTCCCGCCACTGCCGTCGCCGTCCGGGGCGACCGGATTCTGGCCCTCGGCGCTGACTCTGAAGTTCGCGCGCTGGCCGACTCGAAGGCTGAGCAGATCGATCTCAAGGGCGCGCTCGTGCTTCCCGGCCTCACCGACGCTCACGCTCATTTCGAGTGGTTCTCGCTCGGCTTGACCAACGTGGACGTGGAGACCGACACCCTTGACGGAGCTTTGCGCCGGGTGGCCGAGCGAGCCGCCGTCACGCCCAAAGGACAATGGATTCGCGGCCACGGCTGGAACTACACCCGCTGGGGCGTTGATTTTCCAACGGCCTCCCAACTCGATTCGGTTGCCCCGGATCATCCGGTGTATCTCACCGCCAAATCTATGCACGCCGGTTGGACGAACTCGCTCGGCCTCAAGCTGGCCGGAGTCACCGCCAACACGCCCGACCCGGCAGGCGGCAAGGTGGGGCGCGACGCGGCGGGAGCGCCGACCGGAATCTTGTTTGAGACGGCGATGGATTTAATCAGCAGACGCTCGTACACAACCAAAGACTCGGGCGAGTCGGCGCTCGTCATCACTGCCGACGATGTGGCGAAGGCGATGCTCAAGGGGCAGGAACTGGCGTGGGGACTCGGCCTGACCGGCCTGCACGACTTCGACGGCATTCGAGCTTTCAGGGCTTATCAACTTCTGCGCGAGCGCGGCCAGCTTGGCCTGCGGATCGTCAAAAACATTCCGGTCGCTTATCTCGATCACGCGATTGCCGTCGGCTTGCGCTCCGGTTTTGGCGACAACTGGATTCGGATCGGCAACGTGAAAATTTTTGCCGACGGGGCGCTCGGCCCCAAGACGGCGGCCATGATCGAGCCTTACGAAGATGACGCCACCAACTTCGGCATCACCGTCACCGACAAAGAGGAAATTTACGAGCGCGGTTCACTGGCCGCAAAGAACGGTTTGGCCCTCACCGTTCACGCCATCGGCGACAAGGCTAACCACGATTTGCTGGACGTGTTTGAGACTTTGCGCGCCGAAGAGTCTCAACGGAATACGCAATACGCAATACGTTTTCTCCGCCACCGCGCCGAGCATCTGCAAATCGTCCACCCCGCCGACTCGCACCGTTTCGCCCAGCTCAAGATCGTCGGCTCGATGCAACCGATTCACGCCACGTCGGACATGCTGATGGCCGACAAGTATTGGGGCAAACGTTCGGTTGGCGCTTACGCCTGGCGGACGCAACTCAATCACGGCACGATTCTGGCCTTCGGCTCCGACACGCCGGTGGAACCGATCAACCCGTTGTGGGGCATTCACGCCGCCGTTACCCGCCGCCGCGCCGACGGCTCGCCTGGAGAGACCGGGTGGTACACGGAACAACGCCTCACGGTGGCCGAGGCGGTTGACGGATATACCAAAGGCCCGGCTTACACCGGCAACAACGAGGCTAATTTGGGATCCATTGAAGTTGGCAAGCTGGCCGATTTCACCATTTTGGATCGTGATATTTTCCATTGCCCGCCAATGGAAATTCGGGAGGCCGGGGTGCTGGGCACGGTAGTGGGTGGCGAGTTCAAATACCGAGACCCCGGACTGTAATCAGCTACAGCGCCCTGGCCGAATATGCGGCGGCCTACGGCGTTTTGCGGCAAGATGTGGCGAGGGTGATCCTCTCCGCCACTCACCAAACCCTTAGGGCCTCAAAGACCCTAAGGGTTTATCTTTGCGTCTGCGTCCCATTTCCCGTTAAAGTCGGGAGACCCATAAAAGTTTGAGAAGTATGTTTCAAATAGCCGAAGCGTAACCCCTTCGGCTTTTTTATTGGTTCTTTACTGACTTGGTTTGCGCCCAACTCTATAATGATGATGGTCAGTTTGTAATATTCTCTTCATCTGCCATTAGTAAAATAAATCTCAATCTGTAAAATCTGTTCGCGAAAGGGCACGAAAATGATGGCTACTCAAACTTCATTCGAATCAGAAACAGAGCAGATCTATTCCCGGGCTATTCAGCGTCTTCAAGCAGAATTCGGCTGGACTTCGCGCGAATGCCACAGCGCCCTGGCTCAGCTTGCGGCCGGCTACGGCGTTTTGCTCAGCGACGTGGCAACCGTTGTCCTGGCCGCTCCGTCACTCAAGCGCGGCGTCAACCTGGTGGTGAGCCAATCGGTGCTAGACCACCGGCCGCTTCCCCTGAGGCGTTAGCCCGCCAACGACTCAACCCAGCTCTTGCTCTTCCAAGCGAGAAATGCGCCCGTCATTTCTCGCTTTTTGTTAACCCCGAAACTTTCCCAACCCGGCCCGGTCTTATTGATGGAGCGTCTTCGCCCGGCAAGCGCACATATCCCTCTCATCAAAGTGAGTTATGATGACGCGGCGAGCCTCCGTCACAAGTTTTTCTCCAAAGGTGTTATAACTTAATGGCCTGCCACATCTGACAGGCGTGCTATAAAGATCAAGGAGTATCTCTATGCTGAAATCACGAAGATTGTGGGCCATCCTGGGCGGCATCGCCCTCCTGCTGATCTGCGGCGGAGTGGTCGCCTCGCGCGTGTTGGCCAGCCGCCAGCAAAACGCCGCCGAACTCAAAACCGGCGATGTCTCTCAAATCACCGCCGTCAGCAGTGTCGAATCATCCGGCTCGGTAGCGGCTCAGCAATCGGCTACCGTGTTTTGGGGAACGACAGGCAAAGTGGCGACGGTCAACGTCAAAGCGGGTGACAAGGTGAATGCGGGCGACGTATTGATGACGGTTGACCCCGCCTCTGCCCCCCAAAACGTGGTCCTGGCCCAGGCTGACATCATTACCGCCCAGAAGGCTCTCGACGAGTTACTGCATCCTGCCAACATGACGATTGCCAACGCCCAAAAAGCGGTGGCCGACGCGCAGGATGCGCTCGACAAAGCCAGGCGAGATTTGATCTCGGTGGAGACTCCTGGCGGGAAGAGCGTGGCTGATGCTCTTTCTGACGCCAAACTGGCGCTCGACAATGCTCAGGCCAACGTGCAGTTGGCGGCCAACAGTAGCGACGTTCAAGCCTTGAACAACGCGGCCGTGCAAGTTGACGAGGCTTTCCGGTTTTATCAGGACGCCAAAGCCAAGTACGATGCCAGCAACGAGAAGACCGAGTATTTGGCCCTGCTTCAACAGGCCCAGGCCGCTTACAATAACGCGCTCGCCAACCAGCAAACGATTGCCCTGCGCGCTCAAACCGATCAGGCCAACAAAGATGATGCTTTGAAGAAAGCGCAAGACAAATACGAACAAGCTCAGGCCAACTTCAATGCGGCTCAGCTTGGCCCGGACGCCAACAAGCTTGCCATCGCCAAAGCCAAAGTGGCCGTGGCCGAAGCGACCCTGGCCGATGCCAAAGACAAGCTCGATAAACTGACGAATGGCGCTGATCCCAACGACATCGCCGTGGCCAAAGCCAAAGTTCAGGCGGCCCAGGCCGCCGTCGAGGCGCTCACCATCAAAGCGCCCTTTGCTGGCGAAGTGTTGGTGGTGAACTACCAGCCGGGCGACGCCGTGTCGCAATCGCTGGCCGCCGTCGTTATGGCCAACCGCTCGGTTTTGCACGTAGACGTGTCGGTGGACGAAACCGACGTGAGCGACATTTTGCCTGGCGATCCGGTGACGGTGACTTTCAACTCTTTGCCCGATCTGAATCTGGACGGACAAGTGTCGCAGATCAACCCGGTCGGTTCGGCGGTTCAAGGCCTCGTCAAGTATACGGTGCGAGTCGATCTGGTGAAAGTTGACCCGAAAGTGTTGCTGGGGATGACGGCGGACGTTTCGATTGTGACCGACAAGAATGAAGGCGCGCTGGCCGTGCCGCTCGACGCTGTGCAACTTGATCCGCAGGGCGAGTTCGTCAACCGGGTTAAAGCTGACAACACGCTGGAGCGGGTGAACGTGGTGAGCGGCGAAGTTCAAGGCGAGTTGGTAGTGGTGACCGGCGATTTGAAACCCGGCGATAAAGTGCAGATGGTAGAGCCAAAGCCTACGGATAACGGCTCGCCGTTTGGGCCAGGATAAATTGACGATAGACGAAGGACGATGGACGACGGATAAGCCGTCTTTCATCCTTCATCCATTGTTGCGACAGCGCATGATCGAAATCGAAAACATCACCAAGATTTATCAGATGGGCGACACCGAAGTGCGGGCGTTGGACGGGGTGAGCCTGAAGATTGAAAAGGGCGAGATGTTGTCCATCATGGGGCCGAGCGGATCGGGCAAGAGCACGCTCATGGCAATTCTCGGTTGCCTCGACGTGCCCACCAGCGGCGAGTACCGCCTCGACGGCCTCAACGTCGAAAAGATGAGCGACAACCAACTGGCCGACGTGCGAAGCCGCAAGATCGGCTTTGTCTTTCAACAGTTCAACCTGCTAGCCCGCACCAGCGCCCTCGACAACGTCACCCTGCCGCTCATCTACAGCGGCGCGCGCGGGCGCGAGCGGCGCAAACTGGCCGAAGAGGCGTTGGATAAAGTGGGACTGAGCGACCGGATGCACCATCGCCCGAACGAGCTTTCGGGCGGCCAGCAACAACGCGTCGCCATTGCCCGCGCCCTCGTCAACAGCCCGGCCATCGTGCTGGCCGACGAGCCGACCGGCGCCCTCGACAGCAAGACCGGCGCGGAGATCATCGGCCTCTTCCAGCGTTTGCACCGCGACTTCGGCCAGACCGTGATCTATGTGACTCACGATCCCTTCATCGCCCGCCACACCAAGCGCGTCATCCGCCTGGCCGACGGCAAGATTGTGGGCGACGAACACATTGAGCATCCGCTCGAAGCCGGAGCGCCGAGGCCGAGTGAGATGGCGTTAGCGGCGGATGCCAGTCATTAGTGAACCGTGAAGAGTGAACAGTGATCAGTTATTGGTTATTAGTGTGGAGAGACCGCTGATAACTGTTCACTGATAACTGTTCACTGAGAATTATGAACTTCTCCGAAAACTTCCGCGTCGCCCTGCGCGCCCTGGCCGCCAACAAACTGCGCTCCATCCTCACCATGCTCGGCATCATCATCGGCGTTGGCGCTGTTGTGGCGCTGATGGCGATTGGCAACGGGGCGACGGCCAGCATCACCAGCCAGGTGCAGGGCATCGGCGCAAACCTGATCACAGTGTTCCCAGGCCGGTTTGATCGCGGCGACCAGGCAGTTGCTTCCTTTTTGTATTATTCCGACTATGAAGCACTGGTCAAAAATGTGGACAACATCGCCGGCATTGCGCCGTCGTTTCAGGGGTTTGGCCAGGGCATCACCTACGGCAAGAACACGGTCAACGTTAGCATCACGGCCACCACCGCCGGGTTTGCCTCGGTGCGGGCCTACGAAATTGAACGCGGGCGTTTTCTCACCGAACAGGATCAGTCCAGCAAGACGCGGGTGGCCGTCATCGGCTCACAAACCGCGCAGGATTTGTTTGGGGGGCTGAACCCGGTGGGGCGCACCATCAAAATCGGCGGCATCCCCTTTGAAGTCGTGGGCGTCTTCAAGTCCAAAGGCGCGTCCGGCTTCAGTAACGCCGATGAGATTGTCGTCATCCCGCTGGAAACCGGTTACGACAAACTCTATGGCTCGTTCGCCACCGTGAACGGCAAACGGCAAGTTACCGATATTTCCATGTCGGCGGCCAGCCCGGAAGTGGTGAACGGCGTCATCGTCCAGGCCGAGCGCATTCTGCGCCGCCAGCACGGCCTCAAGCTCAACGACGAACTCGACTTCACTGTGTTGAGCCAGACGGCGTTCCTCAGCGCCCTCACCGCTATCACCGCCACCCTCACCGCCTTCCTCGGCTTTATCGGCGTCATCTCGCTGGTCGTCGGCGGCATCGGCGTGATGAATATCATGCTGGTCTCTGTTACCGAGCGCACCCGCGAGATCGGTTTGCGTAAAGCGGTGGGGGCCAAGCGGCGGGCCATTCTCGTGCAGTTCCTCATCGAGACGCTGGTGCTCAGTTTCATCGGCGGCCTGCTCGGCATCGGCCTGGGCTGGCTGATCTCTTACCTCGTCAACCTCTCCGGCCAGATCACCACACGCGTGGACATGGCCACCATCACCATCGCCTTCGTCGTCACCGGCCTGGTCGGCATCTTCGCCGGGCTGTACCCGGCCTGGCGCGCCTCGCGCCTGCGGCCTATTGAAGCGTTGAGATACGAGTAAGGGCGACATGACATCGCCCCACAAATTGGCCCTCTCTGCTGAGAGGGCTTTTTTGTTTCCCACAACCCTCCGCGCCGTCTCCACAATTTCTGCACAACTCGCGCTTACAGTAGCCACAATCAATTTAGAAGGAGAGTTTCGTATGAAAGCGCGAACATTTTGGATTCTAGGCGGGGTGGTGGTTGTGGCCGCATTGGTGACAGCCGCCGTCTTGCCCGTTGTGCAACGAAATCAGGCCCAGACCACGTCGAGCGTAACAACCGGAACGGTGACGACTGTCACCGCAGTATCCTCTGTCGAATCATCGGGATCGGTGGAAGCTTTGCAGTCCGACTCATTGTTCTGGAAGACGACGGGCAACGTGGCGACCGTCAACGTAGAAGAGGGCGACATGGTGAAAGCGGGTGAGGTGCTGATGACGGTTGACCCGGCCACTGCGCCCCAAAACGTGATCCTGGCCCAGTCCGATCTCATCAACGCCCAAAACGCTTTGGATGATTTACTGCATCCCGCCAACACGGCGGTTGCCAACGCCCAAAAAGCGGTGGCTGACGCGCAGGATGCGTTCGACAAGGCAAAGCGAGATTTGAAGTCTGTTGAGAATCCCGCCGGCCAAAGCCTGTACGACGCCGTTGACGACACCAAACTGGCGCTGGACACCGCAACTGCCAACCGCCAATTGGCCGACAACAGCGCCGACGTGCAGGCCTACTACACCGCCGTCGCCAACACCGACGCCGCCTTTCGGCGCTACCAGGATGCGCAGGCCAGGTACGACGAGAGCAACAACAAGACTGAGTTGTTAAACCGCCTGGAGCAGGCGCGGGCAACTTACGAGTCGGCGCTCTCGCAACAGCAAACGCTTGAATTGCGAATCAACACCGACAAGGCCAACAAAGAAGACACGGCGGAAGAGGCCCAAGTCAAATACGAAGACGCCGTCGCCAATCTCAACTCTGCCCTGCTCGGCCCGGATGCCAACAAGCTGGCGATTGCCAAAGCCAAAGTGGCCGTGGCCGAAGCCAATTTGGCCGAGGCCCAGGACAAACTCGACCAACTGCTCAACGGCGCCGACCCCGACGACATCGCGGCGGCAGAAGCCAGAGTGCTGGCCGCTCAGGCCACGGCCAACTCGCTGACTCTGATTGTCCCGTTTGACGGCGAAGTGCTGGCCGTCAATTACCAGCCCGGCGACTCGGTTTCGCAGGCGCAGGCGGCTGTCGTGCTGGCGAACCGTTCACAGTTGCACGTGGAGGTGTCGGTGGACGAGACCGACGTGAGCCAGATCGCCGTCGGCGACCACGTCACCGTTACTCTTGATCCGCTTCCCGACTTGATCCTGAACGGCGAAGTGTCGCAAATCTCGCGCTACGGCGTGAGCGTGCAAGGGCTGGTGAAGTATACCGTGCGCGTAGACCTTGCCGGGGCCGGCTCGCAAGTGCTGATCGGCATGACGGCCAACGCCAATATCGTCACCGACACGGTCGAAGGCGCGCTGGCCGTGCCGCTCGATGCAGTGCAGTTGGACGACGACGGCGAGTTTGTCAATCGCCTCAACGCGGATGGCACGACCGAGCGGGTGAACGTGGTGAGCGGCGACGTGCAAGATGAACTGGTCATCATCGCCGGCCCGCTTCAATCCGGCGAGTCAGTGCAAATTGTCAAACCCCAGCCGACGAGCGGCGGGTCGCCTTTTGGGCCGGGATAGCAGGCAGGTAATCACCCATGATCGAAATCGAAAACGTCACCAAAATTTATCAGATGGGCGAAACCGAAGTGCGCGCCCTCGACGGCGTGCGCCTGAACATCGAGAAGGGCGAGATGACGGCCATCATGGGGCCGAGCGGTTCCGGCAAAAGCACCCTGCTGGCCATCCTCGGTTGCCTCGACGTGCCGACCAGCGGCGCGTACAGCCTCGACGGCGTCAACGTCGAAAACATGACCGACGATCAGTTGGCCGGAGTCCGCAGTCAGAAAATCGGCTTTGTCTTTCAGCAGTTCAACCTGCTGGCCCGGACGACGGCGCTCGACAATGTGATGTTGCCGTTGATCTACAGCGGCGTGACCGGGCGCGAGCGGCGCAAGCGAGCCGAAGGGGCGCTGGACAAAGTGGGACTGGGCGACCGGATGCACCACCGGCCCAATGAACTTTCCGGCGGCCAGCAACAGCGGGTGGCAATCGCCCGCGCCCTGGCCAACAACCCGGCCATCCTGCTGGCCGACGAGCCGACCGGCGCGCTCGACAGCAAGACCGGAACCGAGATCATCAAGCTCTTTCAGGACTTGCACCGCGACTTCGGCCAAACCGTCATTTACGTGACACACGATCCCTTCATCGCCCGCCACACGGAGCGCGTCATCCGCATGGCCGACGGCCAGGTGGTGGCCGACGAGCGCATCGAAAAGCCGCTGGCCGCCGGCGCGCCGAGGCCGAGCGAAGTAGCGTTGGCGGCGGATGCCGGTCGTTAGTGAACAGTGAAAAGTGAACAGTAATCAGTTATGGGTTATTAGTAGTGGAGAGACCACTGATAACTGTTTACTGATAACTGTTCACTGGGAATTATGAACTTCTCAGAAAACTTCCGTATTGCCTTGCGGGCATTAACCGCTAACAAAATGCGCTCGGCCCTGACGATGCTGGGCATCATCATTGGCGTTGGCGCAGTCGTAGCCCTGATGGCAATTGGCAACGGGGCAACCGCCAGCATCACCGGCGAAGTGCAAGGCATCGGCTCGAACCTGCTGACCATTATGCCCGGCGTGCGCGAAGCAGGCCCGCAAGCTCAGACCACCACCGCGTTCATGTACTACTCCGACTACGAAGTGCTGGCCGCCAACCTGAAGAACGTGGACTACGTCGTGCCGACGTTTCAGGGGCGGGCGACGGTGACCCAGAACAAAGAAAGCGTCAGCGTCAACGTCAACGCCACCACGCCCGACTTCGCCCCGGCCCGCGCTTACGAAGTGGCATACGGCCGCTTCCTCACCGAAGCCGATCGGAACAGCGCGGCGCGTGCCGCCGTGCTCGGCTCGCAAACCGCCACAGACCTGTTTGGCTCGCTCAACCCGGTGGGGCGGACGATTAAAATTGACGGCGTCATCTTCAAAGTGGTCGGCGTGCTGGAGTCCAAAGGCGCGTCCGGCTTCATCAACGAAGACGAGATCATCATGGTTCCGCTGGAGACCGGCTACGAAAAGCTATTCGGCTCGACAGCCGCCGTCAACGGCAAACTGCGCCTCAGCACCGTCACCATCTCGGCCTCCAGCCCCGAAGCCATCAGCGACGTGACGGTGCAGGCCGAGCGCCTCTTGCGCCGCGAGCACCGCCTCAAGCCCGCCGACGCTCTCGACTTCTCCATCCTCAGTCAAAGCTCGATACTCTCGACGCTCACGGCCATCACCACCACCCTCACCGTTTTCCTCGGCGCAATTGCCGGCATCTCCCTGCTCGTCGGCGGCATCGGCATCATGAACATCATGCTCGTCTCCGTCACCGAGCGCACCCGCGAAATCGGTTTGCGGAAAGCAGTGGGCGCCAAACGAAGCGTCATCCTGCTTCAATTCCTGGTCGAGACGTTGGTGCTCAGTCTGCTGGGCGGCGTGCTGGGGATCGGGCTGGGGTGGGGCATCGCCGCTTTAGTAGAGGCGGCCAACCTCATCGCCGCCACTGTCACCCTCGACTCGGTCCTCATGGCCTTCAGCTTCTCGGCGGCAGTCGGCATCTTCTTCGGCCTCTACCCGGCCTACCGTGCCTCGCGCCTGCGGCCCATCGAAGCCTTGCGCTACGAATAATTCTTTCGTGCAATTCGTGTAATTCGTGGCAAAATACACTCGGCCATGTCGAAAACCATCCTCGTGATTGACGACGAACCCAAGATTGTCGAAATCTGCCGCGACTACCTGACTGCCGCCGGGTTCGCCGTCATCACCGCGAACGACGGACTCAAAGGGCTGGCCCTGGCCCGCAAAGAACGGCCCGACCTCATCGTGCTGGATGGCATGATGCCCCAGATGGACGGCCTGGACGTGATCCGCGAATTGCGCCGCGAGTCTCAGACGCCCATCATCATGCTCACCGCCCGCGTGGAAGAAAGCGACAAGCTCGTCGGCCTCGAACTTGGCGCGGACGATTACATCACCAAACCCTTCAGCCCGCGTGAACTGGTGGCGCGGACGCGCACTGTTCTGCGCCGCGCCGCCGGTTCAGCCGCCACCGCCGAAGTCATCCGCGCCGGCGACCTGACCCTCGACCGCGCCCGCTACGTGGCCGCCTGGCCCGACCATGAAGTGGCGCTCACCCCCACCGAATTTGAAATCCTGGCCGCACTCGCCGGCCAGCCGGGCCGAATCTTCTCTCGCGCTCAACTGCTCACCATCGCCAGAGGCGTGGCCTTCGAGAGCTACGAGCGGGCCATTGATTCGCACATTCGCAACTTGCGCCGCAAACTGGAACCGGGAGAGTACATCTTCACCGTGCATGGCGTGGGTTACAAATTTGCAGAATGACATGGTGGCACGCTTCGCGTGACAAGGTGACAAGGTGACATGATGACAAGATGATTTGCGAGTAGAACGGCATTCATCCTGTCACCCCTTCATCTTGTCATCCCTTCAATGACTCACTCCCTCGACCCCCACCACTCCGCCCGCCACATCCGCCGCCGCCTCTTCACGCTCCTCATGCAGGCCTTCGGCACGGTGGTTCTGCTTACCGTTCTAATTTTGGCGGTCATGATCGTGTTCGTCGTCGGCCAGGCCCTCGAGGGCGGTGCGGGTTTCATGCCCGACCAGGGAAGACAGGCCGAAGCCTATTACCTGGGCCGGGGCAGTTGGCTGGGTGTAGAGGCGCTGGTGTCAAAGGAAAGCGGCATTTCCGAGTTTGGCTGGGAGCGCATGATACTGCTTGACGAAGAAGGGCGGGTACTGCTCGATGGCGGCAAAACCAACACCTCACGAGTCGGGCAAATCTACCCATTCAACGCCCGCGCCCCGCGCTTCTCGCTGGTTGCCGGCGGCGAGCAAATCGGGGCGCTGGTGATCGAGCGCATAAATTTTGGCCTGCCGTTGGGCGTGTTGGGCGGCCTGGCCCTGCCGGTCGGCGTCATCTCGTTTTTCACCGGCGTCCTCACCCTCCTCATCGGCTTCATGCTCGCCCGCCGCGTGGTCACGCCGCTGGCCGACGTGATCGCGGCGGCTCATGCTGTGGCCGACGGCGATCTTTCCACTCGGGTGCAGGTGGGCGGCCCCGGCGACCTGCGGAGCCTCAGCGATTCCTTCAACCGCATGGCCGGCTCGTTGGAGCGCAATGACCGCGAGCGCCGCGACCTGCTGGCCGACATCGCTCACGAACTTCGCACCCCGCTCACCGTCATGCGCGGCAAACTCGAAGGTATCGTGGACGGCGTCTACCCCGCCGACGACTCGCACATCGCCCCCGTGCTTGAAGAAACGTATCTCCTTGAACGGCTGGTCGAAGATTTGCGCCTGCTCACCCTGGCCGAGTCGGGCCAACTGCATTTTGATCAGCAACAGGTGGACTTGAGTGAACTGGCCCGGCAGGCCGCCGACTTGTTTGCCGCTGAAGCTTCTGAAAAAGGCGTCGCACTCACCGTGGAAGCCGACTCTGGTTTACCAGCCGTCTCTGCCGATTCCCAGCGTGTGTCGCAAGTGATTGGCAACCTGATCAGCAATGCGCTTCGCTACGTTCCAAAAGGAGGCCGGGTGGCGATCACGGCCCGGGGCGTGGCTGGCGGCGTTGAATTGGCCGTGAGCGACAACGGCCCCGGCGTGCCAGAGGCCGATCTGCCCCGGTTGTTTGATCGCTTCTGGCGGGGAGAAAAATCCCGGTCACGAGCGGCGGGCGGGGCCGGGTTGGGGCTGGCGATTGCCCGCCAGCTCGTCGAAGCCCAGGGCGGCGCGATTTCAGCGAACAATGTTTCAGGTGGCGGTCTGCGTGTGGCATTCATATTGCAGTGAGCGGTATAATGGTAGCGAGGTCATACTGAGAGGAGCTAAAAGCCATGACGACTGCTACCGAAACCCTGACCATCCGCCTGCCGGCGGCGGCGGCTCATCGTTTACGCCGGATTGCAGAGATCGTGCATCGCCCGGTGGACGAAATTATTGCTGAGACCCTCCGAGCCGGTTTGCCGCCCTTGCTGGAAGATGTGCCTGTTGCTTTTCGCGCCGATTTGGCTTTGCTTGAACCAATGCCTAGCGCCGAACTGCAACAACATTTGCGGGCCAAGATGAACTCGGCGCAAGTAGCGCGTTACGATGCGTTACTGGCCGCCAACTCGGCAGGGATGCTGGACGAGGCGGGGCAAAAAGAATTAGCAGTCCTGCGAGCCGAAGCGGATCGCTTGATGTTTCGCAAAGCCTATGCCGCCTTGCTTCTCAAGTGGCGCGGCGAACGGATCCCGACCCTGGCCGAACTTGAAACTGAGAAATGACCTCTGTCATCCCGGAGGTCGTGTATGAGCGCCTGCGTAACCAGGCCGGGCCGCGCTGCGGTTACTGTCGCACCTCCTCGAAAATTACCGGCCAACCCCTGACTGTTGAGCATATCATCCTTTGAATAACCCTGATATTGTTGCCGCTCGCCTGCTCTGGGCTGGCGTAGGTTGGCATCCACCTGAAGACTGAACTAGGAGACCAATATGACTGCAACTCTTATAGACGGAACGGCCATTGCCGCCAAAGTGCGCGCGCAAGTGGCCGCCGATGTGCAAATCCTCACCGCCAAAACCGGCAAGAAGCCCGGCCTGGCTACGGTGCTGGTGGGCGAGAACCCGGCCTCACAGGCCTACGTCAAATCCAAACGCAAAGCCTGCGCCGAAGTTGGCATGGAATCGTTCGGCCACGAACTGCCCAAGACGGCCACGCAGGAAGAAGTCGAGTCGCTCGTTGCTCAACTCAACGCCGACCCGAACGTGCATGGCATTCTCGTCCAACTGCCTTTGCCCGATCACCTCAACGAAGAAGCCGTCCTCAACAAGATCAGCATTGACAAAGACGTGGACGGCTTTCACCCGGTGAACATTGGTCGCCTTTCGATGAAGGGCCGCAAACCTCTGTTTGTGCCTTGCACCCCGGCCGGCTGTATCGTTCTGCTGGAAGAAGCGGGCGCCACCTTCAAAGGGGCCAACGCCGTGGTGCTGGGCCGCTCTAACATCGTCGGGCTTCCGGCGGCGATGTTGCTCCTGCACCGCGACGCGACCATCACCATCTGCCACTCGCGCACCAAAGACCTGCCCGCCGTCTGCCGTGAAGCCGACATTCTCATCGCCGCCGTTGGCCGCCCGCTCATGGTCAAGCGCGACTGGGTGAAGCCGGGCGCGTACGTGATTGACGTGGGCATCAACCGCGTCGAAGACTCGACTAAAAAGAGCGGCTACCGCCTCGTCGGCGACGTGGACTTCGACGACGTGAAAGAAGTGGCGGGCGCAATCACGCCTGTGCCGGGCGGCGTGGGGCCGATGACGATTGCGATGCTCATCCGCAACACCCTGCGCGGCGCGCAAGCGGCTTTCGGCGTGAGCTAATCTACTCATTCATGAACGCCGCCGACGCACGACAATTTGAGTTTCCCCCCTGGCTTCGCAATGGCTGGGGAATTTTGGGGCTGGGGGCTGTCGTCTACGCCCTGGCCTTCGCCGCCTGGACGTTTTTAGGCGGCGACGAAAATGGCCGCCTGATCTCCAACCTGGCCTTCTTTCCGATCAGCCTTTTCGCCGTGGCCGCCGCCGCCCGCGTGGCGGCGGCCACCGCTCTCGAACGGCGATTGCGCCGGGCCTGGATCGTCTTTGGCCTGAGCATCGCCGCTCTCTTAATCGGCGACGCGATCTTCACTTACTTCGATCTCGCCGCCGCTCTCCCTGAAGATAGTTCACTCTACTATCTCGTTGACGTTTTCTATCTCGCCTTCTATCCGCTGGCGCTGGCGGGCTTGCTGTTGTTGCCGTGCGCGCCGCTCAGCCGCAATGACCGGTTGAAGTTCGCCCTTGACTTGCTGATTGTGATCACTGCCGCCTGGATGGTGGTCTGGTATTTCGTCGTCAGCCCGGCGGCCAGCGCCAGCGGGAGCGACTTTACGAGTCAACTGTTCGCCGCCATTTACCCGATCGGCGATCTGGTGGTGCTGGGCGGCATCGTGTCCATGCTCTTGCGCCGCCCGGATGTCACCACCCGTTCGGCGCTCGTCATCTTCCTGGCCGGGCTGGCTTGCTTCGTCGCCGCCGACCTGATCTCGGCTTACCTCACGCTTGCCAAACGTGAAGTGACTGGCGACCCGGTGAGCGCCGGTTGGCTGATGGCCTACGCCTTGTTTGCCCTGGCCGCGATTCGCCAATCCTACTACCAGGCCGAATCGTCGAGCGAGAAGTTGGCGATGGTTGTGCTGGAACGCGCCTCGCCGTTTCTGCCGTTTGTGGCGATCGTTCTGGGCTACAGCCTGGTGATCTTTGTGGCCGGGGTTGAATTCTCGCTCGGTGCGAAAGGCGTGTTGTTCAGCGCAGTTCTGCTCACCGTGTTCGTCATCAGCCGTCAGGTAGTCACCCTGCGCGAGAACGAGCGCCTCAACGCCGAACTGCGGGCCTGGTCGGAGACGCTGGAAAAACGGGTGGAGCAGAGGACGTTTGAATTGCAACAGTCCAATGAAGCCCTGCTCGACTCGCAGAAGTTGGCCAGCATTGGCACGCTGGCCGCGGGCGTGGTTCATGAAGTGACCAATCCGCTGACCACTATCGTCACTGCTGTCGAGGCCCTGCAGGGCGAGATGCACGACAAGGGAGAAATCAGCCCGGACACGATGGAAATGATCCTGCCGTTAGTGGATCGGGCCGCCTCACACGCCTCGCGCATCGTGCAAACGCTCCGCAACTACTCGCGCGGCGGCGAGCAGGAACTGGCCCGCTATAGTTTGACCGAGGTGGCAAAAGACTCGTTGCTGTTGATGGGTTACCAGTTGAAGGGTTGGAACAAGGTGAAGCTGGTGACCGAGCTAGACCCGAACCTGCCCAAGATTTTATGTGACCGTAACCAGATCGCTCAGGTGATCATCAACTTGCTCAGCAACGCCCGCGATGCCATGCCGGACGGGGGAACCGTCACCCTGAGAACGCGCCGGGCCAAGACCGAAGCCATTCTGGAAGTGGCCGATCAGGGAATTGGTATCCCAACCGAGTCGTTGGAGAAGGTTTTTGATCCGTTTTACACTACCAAAGGCATCGGCCACGGGTCGGGCCTGGGCTTGTCCATCGTGGCCTGGATCGTCCAGTCGCACAAGGGCACGGTGCGCGTTCACAGTGACGGCCCGGGGCGCGGGGCGACGTTTACGGTGGTTCTGCCGTTAGGCGGCGAATAGAATTCGCGTCAACACGCGAAGCGGGCACAAAGTCCGCCTTCGCGGACTCGGCGCGCGCAAACAGCCTGCGAAGGCAGGCTTCGTGTAGTTCGTTGGCGTGGTTTTTAACCGCCAGAGGAGAGTAACCATGATTAACAAAACCGTTCAAGACGCAATCAACAACCAGATTGCAATGGAGTTTTACTCGTCCTACATCTACCTTTCGATGTCGGCTCACTTTGAGGCCGAGACCCTGCCCGGCTTTGCCAACTGGATGCGGATTCAAAGCGGCGAGGAACACTTGCACGCCATGAAGCTTTTCGACTTCATCAACAGCCGGGGCGGGCGAGTGGTTTTGCAAGCCCTGCCTCAGCCGCCGGTTGAGTTCGGCTCGCCGCTGGAAATATTACAGAAGGCGCTGGAGCACGAGCAGAAAGTGTCGGCCTCGATCAACAACCTGTACGGGCTGGCGGCCAAAGAGAATGATTACGCCTCGCAAGTCATGCTTCAGTGGTTCGTCAATGAGCAGGTGGAAGAGGAGAAGACGGCTACGGCCATCGTCGAGCAGTTGAAACGGATTGGGAATGACGGCCCGGCATTGTTGCTTCTGGATCGAGAGTTAGGCGCGCGCCAGGCCGGGGCCGAGGCCCAAACCACAGGCGGCGAGGCGGCCTGATTTTTCAACGCCAAAGCTGTAATCAGAGAACAGGGATGGCGGAACAAAAGCCCGCCGGCCTGCGTTTTCCGTCAGAATCGCTCGAATTTTTGACAGAATTGTATGTTGACAACAGCCGCCCGACAGGCTTATAGTAACTTTGTATGACAAACCATCGGGAGGGTTGATGACGACCATAGTTCTTCGCCATGCCGACGTGTTGGTGACAATGGATCCGGCCCGCCGGGAGATTCAGAACGGCGGGATGATCATCCGCGACGGGGTGATTGAGGCGGTTGCCCCGACGAACGAACTGCCGACGGTGATGGAAGCCCACGTTATTGACATGAGCGGCCACATCGTCCTCCCCGGCCTTGTCAACACCCATCATCATCTCTATCAAACTCTCACTCGCGCTGTCCCTGCCGCGCAAAACGCAACGCTCTTCAACTGGCTCAAAACTTTATATCCGATCTGGGCGCGCCTGACGCCTGAGGCTGTTTATGTTTCGGCGCTCACGGGTCTGGCCGAGTTGTTGCTTTCGGGTTGCACCACTGCCAGCGATCATCTCTACCTCTTCCCGAACGGCTCGGAGCTAGACGACGAGATTCGGGCGGCCAAAGAAATCGGCATTCGCTTTCACGCTTCACGCGGCTCGATGAGTCTGGGCGAGTCCAAAGGCGGCCTGCCGCCCGACAGCGTGGTGGAGGACGAAGACGAGATTCTCAAGGACACCCAGAGACTCATTCAGACTTATCATGATTCAATGCACGGCGCGATGTTGCGGATCGTGGTCGCGCCGTGCTCGCCGTTCTCGGTGACGCCGGAACTGATGAAGCAGTCGTCGGCGCTGGCGCGTGAATATGGCGTGACCATGCACACTCACCTGGCCGAGACGCTCGACGAAGAGAATTTTTGCTTAGAGAAGTTCGGCCATCGCCCGGTGGACTACATGGAGACTTTGCGCTGGGTGGGGCCGGATGTTTGGTACGCCCACGCCGTTCACGTCAACGATTCTGAGATCAGGTTGATGTCGCAAACCGGCTGTGGAGCCGCACACTGCCCGTCGTCGAACATGCGGCTGGCGTCCGGCATTGCCCCGGTGAAGAAGTATCGGGCCGCCGGTGTGAAAGTGGGGCTTGGGGTGGACGGTTCGGCTTCCAACGATGGCTCGCACCTCCTTGGCGAAGCACGGCAGGCGATGTTGCTGGCCCGGTTGGCCCTCACCCCCCGGCCCCCTCTCCCGTCGGCGCACGCGAAGCGTGAGCGGAGCGAAGCGAAGTCGAAGGACGCGCCGACAGGAGAGGGGGAGTGGATGACGGCCCGCGAGGCGTTGGAGATCGCGACACTTGGTGGCGCGAAGGTGCTGGGCCGCGACGACATCGGCTCGCTGGCAAAGGGCATGTGCGCCGACCTCTTCGCCATTGACCTCAACCGCCTTGACTATGCCGGTGCCGCCGTCCACGACCCGGTTGCCTCCGTCCTCTTCTGCGCCCCGCAAAAAGCTGACTACGTGATGGTGAACGGCAAGTGGGTGGTGAAGGAAGGCCAGTTGACGACGGTGGATTTGGGGCCGGTGGTTGAGAAGCATAATGGGATTGCGAAAGAGTTGGTGGATGGGTAATGAACCTCCTCTCCCGCCTCTCCCTCCTCTTCGCCCTCTTCGCCGTGCTGGCCGCCATCACCTGGCTGTTCCGGCGGGTGGGGCTGGGCGAGGTGGCAATTGTGGTGGCGGTGCTGGCGCTGGCCTTCGGTGCCGAGATTGTGCGGTTTGTGGTGAAGCAGTTTGTGAAGGGGTATCATGGTGATAAGTAGAGCAGGAGGTAGATGATGCCATCGCCGTTTCCGGGCATGGATCCCTACATCGAACATCCTGATATTTGGCAGGATTTTCATCATAACCTGGCTACTGAGATACAAGGGCAACTCTCTCCTCAAATACGTCCACGCTATTACGCGGCTGTTGAGGTCTTTGTGAGTTACGACGATGTCGAGGTCGGCATCGCCCGCCAGGGACGGCCAGATGTGGGTGTGGTTTTACGAGAGACTCAAACAACGTATCCGGTCATCTCCACTGCTGGCCCGGCGCCGGTTGAAAGCCGGGTGGCGCTCGACCCGCTCAAACTATTCACAGTCGAGATTCGAGCCGCCAACGATCGGCAATTGATCACCAGCATCGAGATTCTCTCTCCGGTCAACAAACAGCGCGGCCACAAAGCCTTTGAAAGCTACCACCGCAAACGGCAAGCGGTGTTGAATTCCGACACCCATTTGATCGAGATCGATCTATTGCGCGCCGGCGAGCGCCCGCCACTGCTCGACCCGGTTCCGCTCGCGCCGTACTACATTATCCTCAGCCGACTCGAAAAACGCCCCACCGTCCAGGTCTGGCCGATACAGTTGAAGGATAAATTGCCTGTCCTGCCCGTGCCGTTACTCAAACCCGACCCGGATGTCATGCTTGATTTGAACGCGACGGTAGCCGCTATTTATGAGCGCGGGGCGTATGCCATCCGAATTGACTATCATCAGCCACCTCCGCCGCCGGAGTTGTTGCCGGAAGAGCAGACTTGGATAGAGTCTCTTTTGAAACGGGAGAAGCAGAATGCCTAAACGCCGACCCTGGCACGAAATTTCCCGCGAACTGGTGGATTGCGCGATGGGCCGCGCGCCCGCCGACATGATCATCTGCAACGGGCAGTGGGTGTGCGTGCAGTCGGGCGAGATCGTCCCGAACACTGACGTTGCCATCAAAGGTTCGCGCATCGCTTACGTCGGGCCGGACGCCAGTCACACGTTGGAGTCGAGCACCAAAGTGATTGACGCCGCCGGGCGCTACCTCGTGCCGGGCTTGCTCGACGGCCACATGCACGTCGAGTCGGGCATGGTCACCGTCACCGAGTTTGCCCGGGCTGTCATCCCGCACGGCACGACCGGCATGTTCATTGACCCGCACGAGATCGCCAACATCTTCGGCCTGCGCGGCGTGAGGCTGGTGGTGGATGAAGCCGCCAACTTGCCCATCAACGTCTGGGTACAAATGCCGTCGTGCGTGCCTTCCGCGCCAGGGTTGGAAACGCCGGGGGCCAGCATCGGCCCGGACGAAGTGCGCGAGGCGATGACCTGGCCGGGCGTCATCGGCCTGGGCGAGATGATGAACTTCCCCGGCGTGTTCCTCTCCGACCCAAAGATGCACGGCGAGATGGCCGAGACGATGAAGGCGCGCAAAGTGATCGGCGGCCACTACGCCGCGCCCGACCTGGGCAGGCCGTTTCACGGTTACGTGGCGGGTGGCCCGGCGGATGATCACGAAGGGACTCGCGTTGACGATGCCGTCGCCCGAGTCAGGCAAGGGATGAAAGCGATGTTGCGACTCGGTTCGGCCTGGTACGACGTGGCGACTCAGGTGAAGGCCGTCACTGAAATGGGACTCGACCCGCGCCATTTCATCCTCGTCACCGACGACTCGCATTCCGGCACGCTCGTCAACGAAGGCCACATGAACCGGGTGGTGAGGCACGCGATTCAGCAAGGCCTCAAGCCAATCACGGCGATTCAAATGGCGACGCTGAACACCGCCGAGCACTTCGGCGTGAGCAACGACGTGGGCCAGATCGCGCCGGGGCGCTACGCCGATATTTTGATCGTGAGCGATTTGTCGGCGCTGGCGATTGACGTGGTGATCGGGGCGGGGGAAGTGCTGGCCCAGGGTGGCAAGTTGGCGGTTGACCTGCCTCGGTTCGAGTATCCGGTGGACGTGAAGCAGTCGGTGCATTTGGGAAAGAAGTTGACGGCGGCGGATTTCAAAATTCCAGGCCCCAAATCCCAAAATCCCAAAAACCCAAATTCCAAAGTCAAGGCGAATGTGATCGGCGTGATTGAGAACCAGGCGCCGACAAAACACTTGAGGTTCGACCTGCCGGTGAACAGCGGCGAAGTGAAAGGCGACCCGGCGCTGGATGTTTGCAAAGTGGCGCTTGTCGAACGGCACAAAGGAACGGGCGGGGTGCAGGTCGGGTTTGTGCATGGCTTCGGCTTTAATACGCCGTGCGCGATTGCCTCAACAGTCGCGCACGACAGTCATCACATGCTCGTCGTCGGCACCGATGAGGCGGCGATGGCGATGGCCGCCAACGAGTTGGCGGCGCGCGGCGGCGGGATGCTGGTGGTGAAAGATGATAAAGTAGAGGCTGTCGTCGAACTGCCGATCGCCGGTCTCATGTCGGATGAGCGGGCCGATGCCGTGGCGGCGAAGGCCGAGAAGGTGTTGGCCGCTTACCGGGCCTGTGGCTGTCAACTGCACAATGCCAATATGCAATTGTCGTTGCTGGCTCTGGTCGTCATCCCCGAATTGCGAATTTCGGATTTGGGGCTGGTGGATGTGACGAAGTTTGAATTTGTGCCGGTGCTGATTTAATCCGGGCCTGACGGGTTTTATCAGATAGCCGGCGAGGCTATGCCTCAACTCAATCCCGTCGGATCTTAACTTGGACTGCCGCCGATGCAGCGCAACTGCGCCGGAAACACGGCTTTATTGGCGGCTCTAACTTGCGCGAGGTGCTTATGAACCCAACTGCCCGCCCCAAGACTCAAATGGACTCTCGCCCGTTGTATCTGCGCGCCGAGGAGGCGCTGGGCCAGTGGATCGACTCGCTTTCGCCCGGCGAGCGTTTGCCCACCGAACCGGAACTGGCAAAGCGGTTGAGCATCTCGCGGGCAACGCTGCGCGAAGCCATGCGGTTGTTTGAAGAGCGGGGCCGCATTGCTCGCAAACCAGGCGTAGGCACGTTTGTGCTGGCTCCGCACCCCATCATTGAAAGCGGACTGGAAGTGCTGGAGAGCATTGATACCCTGGCCCGTCGCCTGAACCTGGAAACATACGTGACTGACCTGGTGGTCAACGAATGCCCTGCCGACGATAAGCACGCCGCCTCACTTGGCCTGGCGGCGGGCGCGTCCGTCGTCGAAATCGCCCGCACCATTTATGCCGGGGCGGTGCCCGTTGCCTATTTGACAGATGTTTTGCCGACAGGAGTTGTCACTCAGGAAGAAATGGAAAACTTTAGCGGCTCGGTGCTGGACTTATTGCTCAAGCGCGGCAACCCGGCCCTGGGCCAGTCGCGCACGGCCATCACCGCCGAGTCGGCGGACGGGTCGCTGGCCCGCCACCTGAGCCTGCAACGCGGCACGCCGCTGTTGCATTTCGAAGCCGTGCTGTACACGCAGGACGGGCGGGCCATCGATCACTCGCATAGTCACTTTACGCCTGGTTACTTCAAGTTCCACGTGGTGCGAAAAGTGGGACGCTGAACCTTCATAATCTTCAAGGAGAATAATACAAACATGCAAACCAACTTTCGTGGCCGGGACTTTATCGGCGACCTGGACTTCAGCAAGGAAGAAGTCGAAACCGTGCTGGATGTGGCCTGGGACCTCAAACGCCAGCGCACCCTCGGCCAGCCTCACGCGCTCTTGCGGGATAAAACCCTGGCCATGCTTTTCTTCTTTACCTCCACCCGCACCCGCGGCTCCTTTGAAGCCGGCATGGCCCAGCTTGGCGGCCACGCCGCCTTCATCGACTCGGAGACTACCCAGATTTCCCACGGCGACACGGCCAAAGAGATTGGCGAAATTTTCGGGCGTTACTTCGACGGCATCGCCATTCGCCAGTGCGACTGGCAGTTCGGCAACAAGTACGAAAACGAAGTGGCCCGCGCCAGCCGCGCCCCGATCCTCAACATGCAGTGCGATGTCTACCACCCCTTTCAGTGCCTGGCCGACCTCATGACCATCATCGAGAAGAAAGGCCGCGACCTGAAGCGGAAGAAAGTGGCGGTCTCGTGGGCCTACGCCGCTTCCTACAGCAAACCCATCTCTGTCCCTCAATCCCTGATTCTGCAAATGACCCGCTTTGGTTGCGACGTGGTGCTGGCCCATCCGCCGGAGTTCAAGCTGATGCCGGAAATCATGGAGCAGGCGCGGGAAAACGCCAAGAAGTATCATGTGGGCTTTGAGGTAACTGATAACATGGATGAGGCTTTCAAGGACGCCGACGTGGTGTACCCGAAGAGTTGGGGGCCGCTGGTGACGACGACGGGCAAGGATGAAGGCAAGGCGCTCATCGAGAAATATCGGAGTTGGATCACCGACGGGCGGCGGATGAAGCTGGCCAAGGAAGACGCAATTTACATGCACTGCCTGCCAGCCGACCGGGGGCTGGAAGTGACAGATGAAGTGATAGACGGCCCGAATTCGGTGGTGTACGATGAGGCCGAGAACCGCCTGCACGCCCAAAAGGCGGTGATGGCGTTGACAATGCACTAGGGCAATTCACAAATAACAATGCACAATTCTCAATTGTGCATTGTGTATTGTGCATTGAAAATTGAACTATGAGCAAAGTCGCGGTTGTGGCCGTCGGCGGCAACTCCCTTATCGCCGACGAGAAACACAAGACAGTTAACGATCAATACCTGGCGGCCTGTGAGTCGATGAAGCACATCGCCGGGATGATTGAAGCCGGCTGGGATGTGATCGTGACGCACGGCAACGGGCCACAGGTAGGTTTCATTCTCAGGCGGTCGGAGTTGGCCAGGCACGAGTTGCACGAAGTGCCGCTGGACGCCTGCGGGGCAGACACTCAGGGCGCGATTGGGTACATGTTCCAGAAAGCCCTGCACAACGAGTTCAAGAAACGGGGCATGAAGAAAGAGGCGACGACGGTAGTGACGCAGGTGCTGGTGAACAAAAACGATCCGGCTTTTCAGCGTCCGTCCAAGCCGATTGGGTCGTTTATGAGCGAGGCTGAAGCGAAAGTGAAGATGGAGCAGGAAGGCTGGGCGATGGTCGAGGACGCCGGACGGGGCTGGCGGCGAGTCGTGGCCTCGCCCTTGCCCAAACGCATCGTCGAGCGCGAAGCCGTTGAAACGCTGATCAAAGCCGGCTTCACGGTTGTAGCCGTCGGCGGCGGCGGCATCCCCGTCGTCGAAAACGAGAAGGGCGAACTCATCGGCGTAGAAGCCGTCATTGACAAAGACTATGCTTCCTCATTGCTGGCGAACAGTATTCAGGCCGATTTGTTCGTCATTTCTACCGCTGTCGAAAAAGTCGCCCTCAATTACAATAAGCCTGACCAGCAATGGCTCGACCGGATCACGTTGGCTGAAGCCCGCCAGTATTCAGAGGTCGGCCACTTTGCTAAAGGAAGCATGGGGCCTAAAATTCAGGCCGTCATCTGGTTCCTGGAGCGCGGCGGCAAGCAGGCGTTGATCACCAACCCGGAAAACATTGGCCGCGCCCTGGCGGGCGAAACCGGCACCTGGATCGGGCCGTAAGTTTTGCCCCACACTCGTTGAAGGAGGTGAGTCTTATCGCTCAAGTTGTTTTATTGCCGTCATTGAAGAGAAATAAAAGTGTTCTGCTGACTCAACAAGGAGGAGTCTAGAAATGTTTGCTAAAAAACTTTGGACGTTGACGAGCCTGCTGATGATTGCGGCCTTCGTCGTAACAGCCTGTGGTGGCGCCGCCACCACCGCCGCCCCGCCCCCAGCGGCCACCCAACCCCCGGCGGCGACTCAACCGCCCGCCGCCACCCAGCCCCCGGCGGCGACCGAACCGCCAGCGGCCACCGCTCCGCCCGAGACCGGCTTTCAGATCCCGGATGTTGAAGCGGGCAAGTTCAATGTAGCCATGGTGCTCATTGGCCCGCACGACGACGGCGGCTGGAGCCAGGCCCACTACGAAGGCCTGACGTACGTCGAACAGAATGTGCCGGACACCCACGTCGCCTACATCGAACTCGTGCCTGAAGGCGCTGAGGCCGAGCAAGTGTATCGCAGTCTCGCTCGCAAGGGCTTCAACCTGATCTTCGGCACCTCGTTCGGCTACATGGACGCCATGGCCGCCGTGGCTGAAGAGTTCCCCGACACCATGTTCGTCCACATCTCCGGCTTCAAGACCAACGAAACGAACTTCGGCAACCTGTTCGGCGCGATGGAAACCATGAAGTACATGGCCGGTATGCTGGCCGGCTCGCGCGCCAAGACCGACGGCAACCCGAAGATCGGCTACATGGCTACCTTCCCGATCCCCGAAGAACTGCGCCTGGGCAACGCCTTTGCCATTGGCATGCGCAAGACCTGTCCCGAATGCACCATGGACGTGCGCTGGATCAACACCTGGCATGACCCGGTGATCGAGAAAGAAGCCGCCGCTTCACTCTTTGACGCCGGCGCGCAGGTCGTCTTCACCGGCGCTGACACACCCGCCGCCGGCGATGTGGCCCAGGAAAAGGGCAAGTGGGGCATCAATTACGACTGGAACGGCAACTGCAAGGTCGAGCGTTGTCTGACGACCATGTACTGGGATTGGGGCCCGGTCTACGCTCGCATCGCTCAGGAAGTCAAGGACGGCGCCTACAAACCCGGCTTTGAATACTTCGATGCCGACACCGGCGCGCTGGGTCTCTATGGTTTCATGGAAGGTCAAACCCCGCAACCCGGTGTGGCCGACTTGCCCGCCGAGGACGTGAAGATGATTCAAGACACGATGGCCCTGGCCCTGGCCGGAGAGTTCACCCGGTTCGATGTCTTCAAAGGCCCGCTCAATGACAACAAGGGCAACGAAATCCTGGCCGACGGCGTCTCGCTTGAACAACTCGACCTCGACGGCTTTAAGGAATTTGGCTCGCCCTGCAGTACCTGCATGTACTGGTGGGCCGACGGCATCACCGCCGAACTGCCCGACATCGGCGGCTGACGTTTTCTGATAACCTGATTGTTTGTAGGGGCGACGTTACGTCGCCCCTACATTTATGCGCCTCTTTGTAAAGGACTGAGTTCATGGCCGACAACGTTGTCGAAATGCGAGGCATAGTCAAACGCTTCCCTGGTGTGCTGGCCAACGATCATGTTGACTTTGATCTGCGGGCCGGGGAAATTCACGCCTTGCTGGGCGAGAACGGCGCCGGCAAGAGCACCCTGATGAGCGTCCTGGCCGGGCTTTACAAGCCCGAGGCCGGAGTCGTCGCCGTGCGCGGGGAAACCGTGTCCTTCAATTCTCCCCGCGACGCCATCGCCCGCGGCCTGGGCATGATCCACCAGCATTTCACCCTCATCCCCTCCCAGACCGTCACCGAAAATATTTTGCTAGGCCTCGACGAGCCGCGCTTCTTCATGCGCCTTTCCGATTACGACAAACAAATGGCCGAGCTTGGCGAGCGTTTCGGGTTGCGCATCACGCCTAACGTTAAAATCTGGCAACTCTCGGTCGGCGAACAGCAGAGAGTCGAAATCCTCAAAATGCTCTATCGCGGCGTGCAAGTGTTGATCATGGACGAGCCAACGGCGGTGCTGGCCCCGCAGGAGATCGAAGGCCTGTTCAAGACTCTGCGAGCCATGGCCGCCGAAGGCAAATCCATCGTCTTCATCAGCCACAAGCTCCACGAAGTGATGAGCATCGCCGACCGCATCACCGTCCTGCGTCATGGCAAGGTGACGGCCGCCGGCCTCAAGACCGCCGACACCTCCAAAGCCGAACTGGCCAAACTGATGGTGGGCCGCGCCGTTCTCTTCCTCCTCGACAAGAAACCGCAAGCGCCCGGAGAGGTTGTTTTGCAGTTGGACCAGGTGAACGCCATTAACGACAAAAACCGGCCGGCCTTGAAGAATCTGTCGCTCACGGTGCGGGCCGGGGAGATCGTGGGGGTGGCCGGGGTGGCCGGCAACGGCCAGCGCGAACTGGCCGAAGTGATCACCGGCTTGCGGCGCTGCGCCTCGGGCCGGATTCTGGTCAACGGCGAAGACGTGTCGAACCGGTCGGCCATGGCCTCCATTCAAAAAGGCGTGGCTCACATCCCTGAAGATCGCAACCACGTTGGCTCGGCCCCCAACCTGAGCATTGTGGACAACGTGATCATGAAAAGCTATCGCCACCCGCCGCTGGCGCAAGGCTGGTCGCTCAACAGCCTGGCGGCGCGCAAGCGAGCCGAAACGTTGAAAGACGAATACGCAATCCTCGCGCCGAACGTGGACGTGTCGGCCCGGCTGCTCTCCGGCGGGAATTTGCAGAGAGTGATCCTGGCCCGTGAGCTGTCGGCCCAACCCAAGTTGTTGATTGCCGTGCAACCCACGCGCGGCCTGGATGTGGGCGCAATCGAAGGCGTGCAACGTCTGCTGTTGACTCAGCGTGAGGCGGGAGCCGCCGTCCTGCTCATCTCCGAAGAACTGGAAGAGATTTTTGCCTTGAGCGACCGCATCCTGGTGATCTACGAAGGCGAAATTGTGGGCGACCTGGTTGAGCACGATCTGGAACAGATTGGCTTGATGATGACCGGGGCCAAACGACAGACGGTTGATGGCTAGAAGTTGGCTACGGCAGTCTCTCAGCTTTCGAATCTCAAACCCCTGGAGGTACATGTGGCAACAACTGCTCAAGCAAAGTCCGGCCTTCCATTTACGATCAAAATCGAACCGCGCCTCGACGTGCCGCGCTGGCTGAGTCCTGCTGTCTCGTTGGGCGCAATCATCGTGGCGCTGATTTTGGGCGCGGTGATACTCAAGCTGGTCGGCGGCGACCCCATTGCGGCTTACGTCCACATCGGCAAAGCCGCTTTCGGCGACATTGGCGTGTTTTCCGACACGCTGGTCAAGGCCACACCGCTGATCATGGTCGGCCTGGCCTGCTCGCTGGCGTTCCGCATGAAGCTGTGGAACATCGGCGCCGAAGGCCAGTTCTACATAGGAGCGCTTGGGGCCAGCGCGGTGATCCTGTCCGGCCTGGTTCCAGAAACCGCTCCTCGCCCGGTGGCAATAACGGTGATGTTGATTGCCGGGGTGGCCGGCGGCGCGTTGTGGGGCTTCATCCCCGGCTGGCTCAAGGCCCGGCTTAATGTCAACGAAATCATCACGACCCTGATGTTGAACTATATTGCCGTTGCCCTGGTCAATTACTTTGTCTTCGGGGTGTGGAGCGAAGGCGGCTTCCAGTTGAGCAAGACCTTCCAGAAGGCGGCCTGGCTGCCGCGCCTGGCCGATTATGCCAAACAGATACCGGCGTTTCGTGGTTTGACGACTCACGCCGGTTTGATCATTGCCATCATTGCCGCCTTTATCATCTGGTACATTCTTTATCGCAGTCGCTGGGGCTACGAAATTCGCCTCATCGGCGACAACCCGCGCGCCGCCCAGTATGCCGGAATCGACATCGTGAAGAATACGGTGCTGGTGATGATGACGTCCGGGGCGCTGGCCGGGCTGGCCGGCATGAGCGAGATCGCCGGCGTGGTGCACCGTTTGCAAACCAGCATCTCCCCCGGCTATGGCTTCACCGGCATCATCATTGCCTGGCTGGCCAAGCTCAACCCGCTGGTGGTGATCGTCGTCGCCATCCTGTTTGGCGGCCTCATCCTGGCCGGGCGCGAAATTCAACCGGCGGGTGTGCCGCGCCTCATTCAAGGCATCATTCTGTTCATGCTCATCGCCAGCGACGTGCTGTTGCGTTATCGAGTCCGGGTCGTTCGGGCAGGGGAGATTTAGCGATGGATCCCATCATCATTCTTCAAGCGGGCGTCGCCAGCGGCACCGTGTTATTGTTCGCCACCATCGGCGAAATTTTTGCCGAGCGATCCGGGGTGCTCAACCTGGGCGTGGAAGGCATGATGCTGATGGGCGCGATGAGCGCCTTCAGCGTGACGGTGGCCACCGGCAACGGCTGGCTGGGATTGCTGGTGGCGATGCTCATGGCCGGGCTGTTGGCGATTCTGCACGGCATTGTCACCATTCACTTTCAGGCTGATCAGGTGGTGAGCGGTCTGGCCCTTACATTTTTGGGAACCGGCCTGAGCCTGGTGTTCGGCGAAGGCTTGAGCAAAGCCGGCACAATCACCCTCCTGCCCCGGTTCACGGTTCCCCTGTTGTCGGCCATCCCTGTCGTCGGCCCAATCTTTTTCACCGACCAGAGCGTGATGGTCTACGTGGGCTTCGCCATGCTGCCGCTGGTGTGGTTCTATATTAACCGCACCCGCCCCGGCCTGCACCTGCGAGCCATCGGCGAAAACCCGACTGCCGCCGACGCGATGGGCCTTAACGTCTACCAACTACGCTATTTCTACGTCTTCCTGGGCGGCATGTTAGCCGGGCTGGCCGGCGGCACGATCAGCCTGGCAATCTCACCCGGCTGGTTCAGCGAGTTGACCACGTCGGGGCAGGGATGGATCGCGGTCGGACTCGTGATCTTTGCCCAGTGGGATCCGTGGCGGGCCGCCTTTGGCTCCTACGCCTTTGGCGCGCTCCGCCGCGCCATCCTCGACATTCAAGGCCCGACGACGCTCTTCGGTTTCAACAACCCCTTTTACTACAACCCTTACTACGGCTTCTTCATGCAAATGTTGCCGTACGCCTTCACTATCATCGTTCTCATCATCGGCTCGCGCCAGGCACTGCGCCAGCGTCTCGGCGCTCCGGCGGCGCTGGGCCTGCCCTACGTTCGCGGCGAGCGCGGCCATTGATCTTTACCGCGAAGGCGCGAAGGGCACAAAGAGAAAAAGACTTTCTTTGCGTTCTTCGCGTCTTTGCGGTGAATCCTTCTGATGAATGTTGTGAGTGATCTGCAAGATCAGATTCGGGCGGCGCTCGGCGAGCGGCCACTGGACCTGCTCGTTCGCAATGTGCGGCTGGTGGATGTTTACGGCGAGCAGATCGTCGAGACGGACATTGGCATTTGCGGCGACCGGATCGTGTCGGTTCTACCGGGCGGTGATCGCCGGGCAACCGCCACTGTTGAAGCAGGCGGTCGTTTTGCCATCCCCGGCTTCATTGACGCCCACATTCACATCGAATCGGCTTTGCTCACGCCCGACCGGCTGGCCGAAGTTGTCGTGCCGACCGGCACGACCACGCTTCTGGTTGACCCGATGGAAGTGGCGAACGTGGCCGGTTACGACGGGCTGGCCGAATTTTTTCGTTCGGCCCCGACACTTCCTTACCGCCTCTTCGTCGAAGTCTCCTCGCGCGTGCCCACCGCGCCCGGCCTCGAAACGACGGGCGCAGAACTTGGCCCGGCAGAAGTGCGCCGCATTCTGGCCTGGCCGGACGCGATCAGCCTCGGCGAACTTGATCCGTCGAAAGTTCTGGAATACAAAGCGCCGTACCTCAAAAAGATTCTGGCGGCGCACGCCCGAGGCAAGATTGCCAACGGCCACGCCGCCGGACTCTCCGGCAAAGACCTTGAGGCGTATGCAACCGGGCGGTTGGCCGACGACCACGAGTGCGTGACGATTGAGGACGTGAAGGCGCGGCTGGCCGTGGGTCTGGCCGTCATCATTCGCGAAGGATCGTCCGAGCGCAACTTGCGCGACCTGATTTCCGGCATCGTGCGCGAGAGCCTGCCCACCCGGCGCATGATGTTTTGCGTGGACGACAAATTTTCCGCCGACATTGCCGGCGAAGGTCACATTGATTACAACGTCAACGAAGCCATCAAGCTCGGCCTCGATCCGCTCCAGGCCATTCAAATGGCATCGCTCAACGCCGCCGAACACTTCCGGCTGGATGATCGCCTGGGCGCGCTCACGCCGGGCCGCTTCGCCGACTTCATTCTTTCGGACTCGCTAAACCCGATCACGCCCGCGCAAGTTTATGTGGGCGGGCGGCTGGTCGCTGAAAATGGCAAGCTGGTTGTGACGGTGCCGCCGATCCGTTACGCCGCCTGGCTCAAGAACACGGTGAAGGCCAAACGCGGAACCAAAGCAACCCATTTCAGGCTGGCGGTTGGATCGTCGCGCGCCAGCGTCAAGGTTCGGGTCATCGAGATTGTGCCCGATCAGATCATCAATTATTTCCGCGAAGCGGAGCTAAAGGTCGTGGACGGTCAGGTTCAGCCGGACGTGGCTCAGGACGTGTTGAAGATTGCGGTGGTCGAGCGGCACGGCAAGAACGGTAACATCGCCGTCGCCTTCGCCAAAGGTTTTGGGTTGAAGCGCGGCGCGATCGGCGGAACGGTGGCTCACGACCATCACAACATCGTCGTGCTGGGAACGAACGACGACGACATGGCAACGTGTGTTCGCGCACTTGTGAAAATTCGCGGCGGCTTTGTGGCTGTGGCTGAGGGCAAGGTGCTGGCCGACCTGCCCCTGCCGGTGGCTGGGCTGATGAGCGACCGCCCGGCGGCAGAAGTGAATGCGGCGCTGGAGAAGTTGAACGCCGCCGCCCGCGAACTCGGCTCGCCCCTCAACTCGCCCTTCATGACTCTCTCGTTCGTTTCTCTGCCTTCCATCCCCGAAGCCGGGTTGACGGATAAGGGATTGGTAGATGTGAGGCAGAGGAAGTTGGTTCCAGTAGTGATTGAGTGAGCACAAGAAATGAAAATGGGAGAAAAAACGGGAAAGGTGTATAGGCCAGCATTGATTTCGCGCCTTGGCTCGATTAGTGCTGCAACACTTATATCTTTCTTAGTTGTCTTGCTCCTGAATCAGTTGATAGTATCATTGCAAAACCGCTCCTTTTCTAATAACTTATGGCGAGATTTACTCATTTATATTTTTCTTGGGACTGCGGCAATTTTCATGTTGTTCTCAGCGACTCATACCTACCTTGTAATTTCGCCCGAGGGAATTGAATACCATCATTTAGGTGCTGTCTTTTGCACCAACTGGGCCAATATCATTGCTGTGCATATCGACACTCTTGTACTTGACCACCCGGCTGACCGAATCAATAACTGGGATTGGTTTGCGCGACGATCTGTAAAACAAATCACATTGCTAGGATTTGAGGCTCAATTACGTAACGGCGAATTGCGTAATGACATTAAACACTACGCGCCACACTTGAAGTTGTGATCAACCAATGTTCACCATCCGTCCCTGGCTTCACGTTGGCAAGTTTGTCGAAACGCTGGACGTTGATCTCCTTCGGACGCACGAGATCGGCGCGATGTTGCAGTTGGCCGAGAGCGTGCAACAGATCGGCATCGCCGCCCGCTTCGTCCACGTCGAAGACGGCGAGCCATTGCCGAAAGCGTTGCTGAGAGAGGGCGTGGATTTTGTGCGCCTGCAAAAGTCGCTGGGTCGCAAGGTGCTGGTAGCCTGCGGAGCCGGAATCAGCCGCTCAACCACGTTTGCGATTGCGGCCTTGAAGGAAGAGGAAGGCCTGAGCGTGATCGAGGCCTACCGCGAATTGAAAGCCAAACACCCGCTGGCCCAGCCGCACCCGACGCTCTGGACTTCGCTCTGCGCCTTCTACGGCGAAGAAGTGTCGTACATGACTTTACTGCAAAACTCTCCATCGGACTGACTGCTTTACAACACGAAGACACGAAGACTCAAAGACACGAAGAAAGACTTTGTGTCCTTGTGCCTTAGTGCCTTCGTGCCCAATCGTTGCTTATGCCTCCTCAACTCTTTGGTAAAGCCATCTGGGCCTGGCCCGAAACCGACATACCCGAAGCCATCGAACTGGCCCAGCACGTTGGCGCGCGCTACATCTTCTATCACGTGCTCACCTTCAGGCCGCCCGACGCCGCCTATGACAGCGCAACCGCGCCGCGTGTTGCCCAGCAAATTCGCGACGCCGGGCTGTGGCCGGTGGCCTGGTACAGCATCTACCTCAACAACCCTCAAGCGCCGCGCAACGAAGCCATGTACGCCCGCCGCGCGATTCAAGAGGACGGCTACCTCGGCGCAATCTTCGACGCCGAAGCGCGCTCGCTCACCGGTCCCGACGGCCCCGCCCGCGCTCTGCAACTCGCCCGCCACCTCACCGACGATTTTAGCCTCGATCCCCAAACGCTTTTCTTCAATTCGTTCCCTAACATCCTCAACCATCTCGACAAACGCTTCGACGAACTTGTGCCCACCTGTCGCGGCGGTCTCATGCCAATGTGCTACGGCACTTTCCTCCGCCCGCCGCGCACCGTCATCACCGATTGGGCCTACGGCCACCTCAATCGCGTTCAGCCCGAAACGCGCTGGGGCTACCGGCCCTCGGTCTATCCGATCCTCGGCGCTTATACCAACGAAGCCGGAACACAACCGCTCACGCCTCAGCAGTTTACCGCCTATCTTGATCAACTCAAACTGAACAACGCCACCTTCGCCAGCGTTTATCGGGCGACCAAATTTGATCGGACGTTGTGGGATTTGTTTCGGGACTACGAACCGACCCGGCCCGACGAAATCTACCGCTTCCCCGGCGAGACGGTTCCCCCGCCTCCACTCCCTCAACGTTGGGTGATCGTCCGACCTTCCCTCAACGTCCGCAGTGAGCCGCGCGTGCCAGCGCCCGGTCAGCCAAGCAATCGAATCGGATCGCTGCCGTTTGGCACGCAAGTCTCACTGTTGCCCGATCCACCACAGCCCGACAATGCAGGCCGCGTCTGGGTGCGAATCCAGTTTGGCGATCTGGTGGGGTGGGTGGCGCAGGCGTCGCAGGATTTCTGATGGAAGATCTTT